>NZ_JAPCIZ010000060.1:0-24677 GCF_027707725.1 Aeromonas sp. QDB25
GCATGTTCAAGAAGGGTCTGAAATTGATACCGAAGGAAGTGCGCACTAAAGTAGCGTAAACAAGACACCGGTTTGAGGCCGGTGTCAGGTGATAACTAGATCTGTACAAATCAAAGCGCTTCCAATCTGGCATACGCCGTCACCAGCCACTTGGCGCCGACGTCGTCGAACTGGATCTGCACCCGGCTCTGCTGGCCGACCCCTTCGAAGTTGAGCACGATTCCTTCGCCGAATTTCGGATGGAGCACCCGCTGGCCGAGCTTGATGCCGCTTGCGTCGAAGCTCTGCTGCACCTCGTTCTGGCTAAAGCGACCGTACTGGGTGGGGCGGCTGACCTGAGTGCGCAGCCGGATCTCTTCCAGACACTCGGCGGGCATTTCGCGGATAAAGCGGCTCGGCTTGTGGAACATCTCGCGGCCGTAGATGCGGCGGCTCTCGGCATAACAGATGTAGAGCTTCTCCATGGCGCGGGTCATGCCGACGTAACAGAGGCGGCGCTCCTCTTCCAGCCGGCCCGACTCCTCGGTGGATTGCTGGCTGGGGAACATGCCCTCTTCGACGCCGACCAGCAGCACCAGCGGGAACTCCAAGCCCTTGGCGCTGTGCAATGTCATCAGCTGCACCGCATCGGCATATTCGTCCGCCTGATTCTCGCCGGACTCCAGCGCCGCGTGGGCGAGGAAGGCGGAGAGATCGCTCATGTCTTCCAGCTCGTCCGGCCGCTGGTACTGGCGGCAGGCGGTGACCAGTTCGTCCAGGTTCTCTACCCGCGCCTGGGACTTCTCGCCCTTCTCCGCCAGATACATGGCCTTGAGGCCGGAGTGCTGGATGGCGATATCCGCCTGCTGGTGCAGGGGCAGCAGGGAGACTTGGCTCTCCAGCGCGTCGATGAGATCCACAAAGCCGCGCACCGCGTTGCCGGCACGGCCGGTCAGCACCTTGTCGTTCAGCAGTGCCTTGGCGGACTGCCACAGGTTCTGCCCCTGATCGCGAGCGTTGTTACGCAAGATCTCCAGGGTGCGATCGCCGATGCCCCGGGTCGGGGTATTGACCACCCGCTCGAAGCTGGCGTCGTCGCCACGGTTGTTGATAAGGCGCAGGTAGGCCATGGCGTCTTTGATTTCCTGGCGCTCGAAGAAGCGCAGGCCGCCGTAGATGCGGTACGGCATGGCGTCCTGCATCAGCGCCTCTTCCAGCACCCGCGACTGGGCGTTTGAGCGATAGAGGATGGCGCAGTCGGCGAGCAGACCCCCCTTCTCTTTCCAATCCTTGAGGCGGCCGACCACGAAGCGGGCCTCGTCCACCTCGTTGAAGGCGGCGTAAAGGGAGATCGGCTCGCCCTCGGCCCCTTCGGTCCACAGCTCCTTGCCAAGGCGCTCCGCATTGTTGGCGATGACGCTGTTGGCGGCTTTGAGGATGTTGGCGGTGGAGCGGTAGTTCTGCTCGAGGCGAATGGTCTGCGCCCCCTCATAGTCGGTCAGGAAACGCTGGATGTTCTCAATCTTGGCGCCGCGCCAGCCGTAGATGGACTGGTCATCGTCGCCGACGATCATCACCTTGCCGGTGTCGCCCGCCAGCATCCGCAGCCAGGCGTACTGGATGCCGTTGGTATCCTGGAACTCGTCCACCAGGATGTTCTGGAAGCGGTCGCGATAGTGCTCGAGGATATGCGGCTTGTTCAGCCACAGCTCGTGGGCGCGCAGCAGGAGCTCGGCAAAGTCCACCAGCCCGGAGCGATCGCAGGTCTCCTGGTAGGTCTTGTAGATCTGCTGATAGGTGCGGGTGACGGGGTCGCCGTAGAGATCGATGTCGCCGGGGCGCAGCCCCTCGTCCTTCTTGCCGTTGATGTAGCCCATCACGGCGCGCGGGGCCCAGTGCTTCTCGTCCAGATTGAGCGCCTTGAGCACCCGGCGAATGAGGCGGTACTGGTCGTCGGAGTCGAGGATCTGGAAATCCTGCGGCAGCCCCGCATCCAGATGGTGGGCCCGCAGCAGGCGGTGGGCGATGCCGTGGAAGGTGCCAATCCACATGCCGCGCACGCCGTCACCGATCACCTTCTCGACCCGGCCGCGCATCTCGGCCGCCGCCTTGTTGGTAAAGGTCACGGCGATGATGGAGAAGGGTGAACAGCGTTCCACCTGCATCAGCCAGGCGATACGGTGCACCAGCACCCGGGTCTTGCCCGAACCGGCACCGGCCAGCACCAGCAGGTTGCAACGGGGGGCCGCCACCGCGTCTCTTTGCTTGTCATTGAGCCCGTCGAGCAGGGTTGAAACGTCCATCACCACTCCTGTTTATTTATACAGGCGGGGATTATACGGCCTGAGCCGCCAGAGACCAAGCCGTGAGCAGCCGGGGGCCAGCCCGCCCGCCAACGTGGCGTCGATGAGGCCGCAGGGCTGGTGCCGATGGAAGCCAGTTTTTTCATCAGGGGAGGAAAACGGTTGCGCCTAACATCATGAATCCAAACACAAATGTCGATCGAGCCCTATTAATCACGGAATTTAATTCTGCAAAAACACCATAAAACAAACACTTGTAAGGCAATTTGCTTATATTTCAAACCGTTAACGCAAACGTTTTTCCTCTATGATCCCCTTGACCAACGGGCTGGCTCACTTACAGTTAGCCAGCGTGCTTTATGACCTGCCAAGACAGGTTGTGGACCCTCACATAACAATCAAGGATACGATCGTGACTAAAGTGCTCAAGCTGGCCACCGTGGCCGCCCTCACCCTCGCTGCCCTGTCCGCCCAGGCAGCCTCCGAGCCCGCCGTCATCTATGACACCGCAGGCAAATTCGACAAGTCCTTCAACGAAGCCGTGTTCCGCAACGGCGTCGAAGTCTACAACAAGGACAAAGGCGTCAAGGTCAAGGAGTTCGAACCTCAGAACGAAGCCCAGCGCGAGCAGGGCCTGCGTCGTCTGGCCAGCCGTGGCAACGGCCCCATCGTCGCCGTCGGCTTCAACATGGGTTCCGCGGTAGAGAAGGTTGCCACCGAGTTCCCGAACACCCAGTTCACCATCATCGACATGGTGGTCGACAAGCCGAACGTCCAGTCCCTCATCTTCAAGGAGCATGAAGGTTCCTTCCTGGTGGGTGCCCTGGCGGCCATCGCCTCCAAGACCGGCAAGGTCGGCTTCGTGGGCGGCATGGACATCCCGCTGATCCGCAAGTTCCAGTGCGGCTATGAGCAGGGCGCCAAGTACATCAATCCGAAGATCGACGTCTATCAGAACATGACCGGCTCCACCCCGGCAGCCTTCGCCGACCCGGCCAAGGGTGCAGAACTGGCCAAGTCCCAGTTCGCCAAGGGCGCCGATGTGGTCTATGCCGCTGCCGGTGGCACCGGTATCGGTGTCTATCAGGCTGCCAAGGACGAAGGCAAGCTGGCCATCGGTGTGGATTCCAACCAGAACCACCTGCAACCGGGCACCATGCTGACCTCCATGGTCAAGTCCGTGGGTCTGGCCGCGTACAAGAGCTGGGATGACGCCGCCAAGGGCAGCTGGAAGCCGGGCATCCAGTCCCTGGGTCTGGCCGAAGGCGGGGTTGACTGGGCGCTGGACGAGAACAACGCCAAGCTGATCACCCCGGAAATGAAAGCCAAGGTCGAGAGCATCAAGGCCGACATCATCGCCGGCAAGATCAAGGTGCACGACTACATGAGCGACAACTCCTGTAAGTACTGATCCTGCAAGTACTGAGTCTCTGCTACGACTCTCAATCCAGACCGGCCCGTACGGGCCGGTTTTTAGTCTCTACTTCATGACCCGCAAGGACTGCATCATGGACCAGACAGATCGCTATGCCATCGAATTAAGGGGTATCGATAAGCGGTTCGGCGACGTGTACGCCAACAAGCAGATCGACCTTCAGGTTCGTAAAGGCAGCATTCACGGCATCGTCGGCGAAAATGGCGCCGGCAAGTCGACCCTAATGAGCATCATTTACGGTTTCTACCACGCCGACAAAGGCGAGATGCTGATCGACGGGAATCCGTTCAAACCCCATGGCTCCCAAGATGCGATTGCCGCCGGGGTGGGCATGGTGCACCAGCACTTCATGCTGGTGAACAACTTTACCGTATTGGAAAACGTCATCCTCGGCGCCGAGAACGGCTGGCGCCTGGGCAAGAGCCTGGCGGCCGCCGAGAAGCTGCTGGGCGAGCTGGCACGGGACTATGGTCTCGAGGTGCCGCTGCACGAGAAGGTCGAGGATCTGCCGGTGGGCCTGCAACAGCGGGTCGAGATCCTCAAGGCGCTCTATCGCGGTGCCCGCATCCTGATCCTCGACGAGCCCACCGGGGTGCTGACCCCGCAAGAGGCGGATCACCTGTTCGAGGTGCTGAAAAAGCTGCGGGATCAGGGGGCGACCGTCATCCTCATCACCCACAAGCTGCGGGAGATCCTGGCCATCACGGATCAGGTCTCCATCATGCGCCGAGGGGAGATGGTGGCCCATGTCGCCACCAAAGACACCGACAAGGAGCAGCTCGCCGAGCTGATGGTGGGCCGCAAGGTGCGCCTCAAGGTCGACAAGGGCACCGCCCAGCCGGGCGAGGCCAAGCTCAAGGTCGAGGGCCTCTCTTACGTCGATGACGCCGGGGTGGAACGGGTCAAATCCGTCAGCTTCGAGGTGCGGGCGGGGGAAGTGGTCGGCATCGCCGGGGTCTCCGGCAACGGCCAGTCCGAGCTGCTCAGCATGCTCGGCGGCATCCTCAAGCCCAGCAAGGGCGGCTTCACCATCGCTGGGGCGCAGCGCCACGAGGTGAGCCAGAGCCACCCAGCCGACCCGGAGCAGGTGCGCAACTTCGGCCTCGGCCACATCCCGGAAGACAGGCACAAGATGGGGCTCATCAACCGCTTCGAGGCGAAAGAGGCCTTCATCCTCGGCTATCACCGCCGTGCCCAGTACAACAAGGGCTGGCTGCAGGACAAGGAGGCGATCCGCCAGGATTGCCAGGCCAAGATGGACAAGTGGGACGTGCGCCCGCCGAGCCCGGAGCACAAGACCGCCAACTTCTCCGGCGGCAACCAGCAGAAGCTGGTGATCGCCCGGGAAGTGGAGCAGGACCCGGATGTGCTGCTGGTCGGCCAGCCGACCCGGGGCGTCGACATCGGCGCCATCGAGTACATCCACCAGCAGATCATCGCCATGCGCGACAAGGGCAAGGCGGTGCTGCTGGTGTCGGTGGAGCTGGACGAGATCATGAGCCTCTCCGACCGCATTCTGGTCATCGCCGATGGCCGCATCGTCGGCGAGCTGGACGGCGCCAGGGCGGATGAACGCACCATCGGCCTGATGATGGCGAACATAGTGCCTGACGACGTGGCGGCAAGCCAATCACAAGGAGCCACATCATGAAGGTCACAACCACTTGTAACGGATTCGGCCTGATGATGGTCAACACACCAGTCCCCGACGATATCAAGGAGGCCCATTCATGAGCCAAGCACGTGTTCCTGCCTGGATATCCGTGGGCGTGCTGCCCGCAGTCAATATCCTGCTGGCCTTTCTGGTGTCGGCCATCCTGTTCTATTACCTCGACATCAGCCCCATCGAGGCAGCCGAAATCATGTGGTACGGCGCCTTCGGCACCGGCGAGGGGATAGGCTTCACCCTCTACTACGCCACCGGTTTCATCTTCACCGGTCTGGCGGTGGCGGTGGCCTTCCACGCCGGCCTGTTCAACATCGGCGGTGAGGGGCAGGCCTATATCGGCGGCCTCGGGGTCGGTCTGGTCTGTCTGCTGCTCGGGGACGTGCTGCCGTTCGCCCTGCTGCTGCCGCTCGCCATCATCGCCGGCGGCCTGTTCGGCGCGGCCTGGGCCTTCATCCCGGCCTGGCTGCAAGCCAAGCGGGGCAGCCACATCGTCATCACCACCATCATGTTCAACTTCATCGCCGCCTCCCTGATGGCCTACCTCTTGGTCGACGTCTTCAAGCCGCCAGGATCCATGGCCACCGAGAGCAAGGTGTTCGCCGTGGCGAGCTGGCTGCCGAAGATGAGCGAGCTGCTGGCGGCGGTCGGCGTGACGGTGCCGAACAGCCCGCTCAATATCAGCTTCTTCTGGGCGCTGATCTGTGCGGCCCTGGTGTGGGTCTTCATCTGGCATACCCGCTGGGGCTACGAGATCCGCTCCGTGGGCGCAAGCCAGAGTGCCTCCGCCTATGCGGGCATCTCCTACCCCAAGGTGGTGATCCTGGCCATGGTGATCTCCGGCATGCTGGCGGGCTTCTTCGCCCTCAACGTGCTGCAGGGTGAGCTGCACCAGATCAAGCTCAACTTCGTGGAAGGCTTCGGCTTCACCGGCATCGCGGTGGCCCTGATGGGTCGCAACCACCCGGTCGGCGTCATCATCGCCAGCCTGCTGTTCGGCTTCCTCTACCAGGGCGGCGCCGAGCTCAGCTTCGAGTTCGGGGTGGACCGCAACATCGTCGTGGTGCTGCAGGGTCTGGTGATCCTGTTCTGCGGCGCCCTGGAACACATGCTGCGCCCGCGCATCGAGCAGGCCTATCTGGCCTTTGCCAACCGCCCGGCCGCCCAAGTGAAAGGAGCCTGATCATGTTCGAAATGCTGATCCTGATGCTGGATGCCACCATCCGCACCGCACCGCCGCTCATTCTTGCCGCCATGGCCGGGATGTTTTGTGAACGCTCCGGGGTGGTCAACATCGCCCTGGAGGGCAAGCTGCTGGCCTCCGCCTTCGCCAGTGCGGCGGCCGCCGCCGTCACCGGTTCCGCCTGGATTGGGCTGGGGGTCGGGGTGGGGATCTCCATCCTGTTCGCCCTGCTGCACGGCTTCGCCACCATCACCCACCGGGGTGATCAGGTGGTGAGCGGCATGGCCATCAACATCCTGGCGGCCGGCCTCACCGTAACCCTGGGGCGCTACTGGTTCGATCAGGGGGGCCAGACCCCGGCGCTCTCCGGTGCGGCCCGCTTCGCCCCCATCGACCTGCCCTATGCCAAGGAGCTCTATGACGTGCCCGTCATCGGCCAGCTCTACAGCGAGCTCTTGAGCGGTCACTCCCTGCTGGAGTACGTGGCCTTCGCCGCCGTGCCCCTGGCCTGGTGGGTGCTGTTCCGCACCCGCTTCGGCCTGCGGCTGCGGGCGGTGGGCGAAGCCCCGGCGGCGGTCGACACCGCAGGCATCTCCGTGGTGCGCATGCGTTACACCGCCCTCATCATCGGCGGCCTGCTGGCGGGGATCGGGGGCACCTATCTGGCGGTGGCCCAGACTGCCCAGTTCATCCCCAACATGAGCGCGGGCAAGGGCTTCATGGCGCTGGCGGCCCTGGTGTTCGGCAAGTGGCGCCCCTGGAACGCCATGGCGGCCTGTCTGCTGTTCGGCTTCCTCGACGCGGTCGCCATCCGGCTGCAAGGGGTCAGCATCGGCGATTTCCCGATCCCGGTGCAGGCCATCGAGGCGCTGCCCTACATCCTGACGGTCTTCCTGCTGGCCGGTTTCATCGGCAAGGCGGTGGCTCCCAAGGCCCTCGGCACCCCCTACGTCAAGGAGCGGGAATAGCCCCGCCCTTCATGCCATGCAAAAGGCCCGCACATGCGGGCCTTTTCTTTTTCGGGCGACGGCTCAACCGATGGGCCGTACCAGGGCGGGTTGGTGGGGATCGCTGAGGCGCTCGGCCAGATAGTCCACCAGCAACCGCACCTTGGGGGAGAGGTGGCGGTTGTGGGGATAGAGGGCCCAGATCCCCTCCTCGGGGGCCCGCAGCTCCGGCAGCAGCTCGATGAGCTCCCCCCGGGCGAGGTGGTCGCTCACGTAGTAGTCCGGCAACTGGATGATGCCGATCCCCTTGATGGCCGCATCCAGCAGGGCGTGGCCGCTGTTGCACTGAAGCAGACCGCGTACCCGCACGCTGTGGGGTTTACCGTTCAGGGTGAAGTGCCACTCGTCCCCGTTGCCCACCAGGCAGGTGTGACGGGCCAGCTCCGAGAGACTGTTGGGCATGCCGTGGCGGGCGGTGTAGGCGGGGGAGGCGCACACATAGGGTACCCGCTGCGCCAGCTTGCGGGCCACCAGGGTCGAATCCTTGAGGTGGCCGAGGCGGATCGCCAGATCGAACCCCTCGTGCACCAGATCCAGCAACTGGTTGGTGAGGTTGAGGGTCACCTCCAGCTGGGGGAAGCGCACCATGAAGTCGTTCACCAGGGGGGCGATGCGGCTCTCGCCGTAGGAGACCGGGGCCGTGATGCGCAAGGAGCCCTGGGGCACCGCCTGATGGCGTCCCACCGCCAGCTCCGCCTCGTAGAGGTTGTCCAGCAACTGGCGGCAGTGGCGAAAATAGATCTCCCCGAGTTCGGTGAGACGCACCTGGCGGGTGGTGCGCAGCAGCAGCTTGGCCTGCAGCCTGTCTTCGAGCTGCGCTACCTGGCGGCTCACCTGGGCCACCGACACCCCGAGCTTGCGTGCGGCCGGGGTAAAGCCCCCCTGCTCCGCCACGCTGACAAATTCACAGACCCCTTCCCAGCCGAACATTATTACCTGTGTGTAAAAGTGATTTGATACTTAGCGTTATTATCACCAAATCGGCGGGAAACTACACTGGATCTCCGAACTCATTTCCGTTCATCCAACCACTACGAGGACGTCATTCATGGCACAGGTTCAGAGCATCAAGTGTAAAGCCGCCATCGCCTGGGGACCGGGTCAGCCCCTCTCCATCGAAGAGGTCGAGGTCATGCCGCCCCAGGCCGGCGAGGTGCGGGTGCGCATCGTCGCGACCGGCGTCTGCCACACCGATGCCTTCACCCTCTCCGGTGAAGATCCGGAAGGGGTCTTCCCCTGCATCCTGGGCCATGAAGGGGGCGGTATCGTCGAGTCCGTCGGCGAGGGTGTCACCAGCGTCAAGGTCGGCGATCACGTGATCCCGCTCTACACCCCCGAGTGCGGCGAGTGCAAGTTCTGCAAATCCGGCAAGACCAACCTGTGCCAGAAGATCCGCGCCACCCAGGGCAAGGGGCTGATGCCGGACGGCACCACCCGCTTCTCCAAGGACGGCCAGCCCATCTACCACTACATGGGCACCTCCACCTTCAGCGAATACACGGTGCTGCCGGAGATCTCCATCGCCAAGGTGGATCCGGCCGCCCCGCTGGAAGAGGTCTGCCTGCTCGGCTGCGGCGTCACCACCGGCATCGGCGCCGTGATGAACACCGCCAAGGTGAAAGAGGGTGAGAGCGTCGCCATCTTCGGGCTGGGGGGCATCGGCCTCTCCGCCATCATAGGCGCGCGCCTGGCCAAGGCCGGCCGCATCATCGCCATCGACATCAACGAGAGCAAGTTCGAGCTGGCCCGCAAGCTGGGCGCCACCGACTGCATCAACCCGAACACGTTCGACAAGCCCATCCAGGAGGTGATCGTCGAGATGACCGACGGCGGCGTCGACTTCTCCTTCGAGTGCATCGGCAACGTCAAGGTGATGCGCGCGGCGCTGGAGTGCTGCCACAAGGGCTGGGGCGAATCCGTCATCATCGGCGTGGCCGGTGCGGGCCAGGAGATCAGCACCCGTCCGTTCCAGCTGGTCACCGGCCGGGTGTGGCGCGGCAGCGCCTTCGGGGGCGTGCGCGGTCGCAGCGAGCTGCCGAGCTACGTACAGCGCTACATGCAGGGTGAGTTCAAGCTGGACGACTTCATCACCCACACCATGCCCCTCGAGCAGATCAACGAGGCGTTCGATCTGATGCACGAAGGCAAGAGCATCCGCACCGTCATCCACTACTGATCCCATGAGCGTCCCGCCCATCGATGCATGGGCGGGGCAAGGAGTCCTTACATGAATCTGGACATCATCAGCAGCAACAAGAGCTTCGGCGGCTGGCACAAGCAGTATCGCCACCGCTCCAATGTGCTGGGGTGCGAGATGCGCTTCGCCATCTACCTGCCGCCCCAGGCCCTCACCGGCCAGAAAGTCCCGGTGCTCTACTGGCTCTCCGGTCTCACCTGCACCGACGAGAACTTCATGCAAAAAGCCGGGGCCCAGCGCATCGCCGCCGAGCTCGGCATCGCTCTGGTGACGCCGGACACCAGCCCCCGCGGTGAAGGGGTGGCGGACGATCCCGGCTATGACCTCGGCATGGGGGCGGGTTTCTACGTCAACGCCACCCAGACCCCCTGGCGGGATCACTACCAGATGTACGATTACGTCACCCGGGAGCTGCCCGAGCTCATCGAGACCCACTTCCCGGTCTCGACGAAGCGCGCCATCAGCGGCCACTCCATGGGGGGCCACGGCGCCCTCGTCGCCGCCCTGCGCGAGCCGGGTCGCTACCGCTCGGTGTCGGCC
Source organism: Aeromonas sp. QDB25 (assembly GCF_027707725.1). Taxonomy (NCBI): domain Bacteria; kingdom Pseudomonadati; phylum Pseudomonadota; class Gammaproteobacteria; order Aeromonadales; family Aeromonadaceae; genus Aeromonas; species Aeromonas sp. QDB25. Next base: position 10,311 of record NZ_JAPCIZ010000060.1, read on the forward strand.
TTCAGCCCCATCAGCCACCCGAGCCGCTGCCCCTGGGGCCAGAAGGCCCTCGGCGCCTACCTCGGCAACAACCCCCTGCTGTGGCAGGAGTGGGATACCTGCCAGCTGCTGCGCCACCACGACAGCCCGCCCCTGCCGACCCTGGTGGACGTGGGGCTGGACGACCCCTTCCTGGCGGAGCAGCTCGGCATCGACACCCTGGCCGAAGTGGCCGCCACCCGGGCGTGGCCCCTGACGCTCAACCGCCATGCCGGCTACGACCACAGCTATTACTTCGTGGCGAGCTTCATCGAGGCGCACCTGCGCTTTCACGCCAACCACCTGGGCGAACCGGCCTGAGGCTGACCCGCTCGTGGCCGCCCCGTCAGCGGACGGCCATTCACCCGGAAACAGGAGACAAGGATGCCTCTCTTCACCACATTGCTGGCCATGCCGGACCAGTTCGAGCGGCTGCTGGCACAGGTCCCCACCGACCGTCTGGACTGGGAACCCGCCAACTGGGCCGGGATCCCCTCCGAGCGTTTCAGTGCCAGGGGGCACCTCTGCCACCTGCTGGACATCGAAGTGCTGGGCTATCAGGTGCGGTTTCGTCGCACCCTGGCGGAAAGCCTGCCGGAGCTCGCCTCCCTCGACGGCTATCAGCTGGCGCTGGACCATGATTACCCCCGGCAGGATACCGCCACGCAGCTCGACCGGTTTCGCACCGCCCGCCTGCAGACCGTCGAATGGCTGAAGACGGTGCCGTCCGACGCCTGGCAGCGCCGCGCCCGCTATGGCGGCTATGGGGAGGTGACCCTGGACGGTCTGGTGCGCCTGCTCGTCAGCCATGACCACCAGCACCTCGCCGGCATGCAGTGGCTGCTGATGCGCCTGAACGCCGATCTGGGCCTCGCACTTCCCCTCGAGTGAGGTGTCGTCCCACAGTGTCGCATCCTGCAAAAAAGGCCCCGAGGGGCCTTTTTCATTGTTGCGGTGATGGGATCAGCTCCCCAACCGGCTCACCTGACCCGAGCCCGCGATCTCGCTGGTCAGCGCTGGGCTGCCCCAGTAGTTGACCGCACCGGCACCGGCGATCTCTATCTTGAGCCGCGACCGGGCCCGCACCTCGACCTCGCCACTGCCGGCGATGCTCACCTCGACCTCCTCGCTGGCGAGCCCGGCCCCCTTGACGCCACCGGCGCCGGCGATGTTCAGCGCCATCACCCGGGCGGAGCCCTGCCCCAGATCCAGGTTGCCCAGCCCGGCGATGTTGCCCTCCAGCCGATCCAGCGTCAGCCCGCTGGCGACGATGTCCCCCGTGCCCGCCAGGGAGAGCACCAGATCATCCCCCTTGAAGTCGCGCAAGGCGCCGTTGCCAACCCCCGCCAGTGCCAACTCGTGCAGCGTCGGCAGGGTGATGGTGATCTCCAGCGGCTGGGTGGGGTCGAGCCGGTAGCCATCCTTGACCTCGATCTCCAGCTTCTCCCCCTGCTCGGTGAGCACCAGATAGGGCAGCAGGTTGGCCTCCCCCTTGACCCTGAGGGTGTGACTCTCTCCCGCCACCAGGTACAGGTTGGCGGGCACGCCCGCCAGCACCCGGGTCACCTCATGCCCCAGGGGATGCTGCTGCTCCACCACGGCCCCCTCCCCGCGCACCTTGACGTCATCCTGCCAGTTGCATCCGGTCAGTCCCAGGGCCAGCACCACTCCCAGCATCCATTTCATCCCGCTACTCCTCGTTTCCTCTTTGCCGCACGGCGCGGCAGGTGAGTGGCAATCAGCAAACCCTGTGCCATATGGTTAACATCATGATTTATCTATCCATTTCAATATTTCGAGGCTCGAAGGGCACACAACAAAGAGTCATTCAGACCACAATCTGGTCAATCTGACCACACCCGAAGGAGGGCGTTGACCCATTTTTTTGGTTGCCGCCCCGGTTCGTTGAGCCAATAGTGATACCTGGTGCGTATAGAGCACTCCATCGCTGCTTCACCCGCCAGAATCAACAAGGAGTCAGAGCGTGACCCAAGCCAGCCACTCATTCGTTCATCCGGGCCTGCCTGCCCCCACCCGCACCCCGCTGCTGACCGGCGACGATCCCGACCACAAGCGCCGCGAGCTTCTCGCCTACTTCTACCAGACCTTCGATCTCTACGACTCGCTGTTCGACTGCCTGGCCGACGAGCGGGCCTGGTTCAACAAGGCGATCCCCCTGCGCCACCCGCTCATCTTCTACTACGGCCATACCGCCGCCTTCTTCGTCAACAAGCTGCTGGCGGCCCGTCTCATCGAGAGTCGGCTCGACCCCCGCATCGAGGCCCTGGTCGCCATCGGGGTGGACGAGATGAGCTGGGACGATCTGGACGAAACCCACTACGACTGGCCCACTGTGGCCGAGCTGCGTGACTACCGCGGCCGGGTGCGCGCCCTGGTGTGTGAGTTCATCGAGCGAATGCCGATCGAGCTGCCCATCCATTGGCAGAGCCCGGCCTGGGTCATCCTGATGGGCATAGAGCACGAGCGCATCCACCTCGAGACCTCCAGCGTGCTGATCCGCCAGCTGCCCCTGGCCTGGGTGCGCAGCCAGCCCCAATGGCCGGTCTGCCCCGAGGCGCGCCACGATCTCGCCGCCGTCCCCGTCAACACCCTGCTGCCGGTGGCCGGCGGCCAGGTGCGACTCGGCAAGCAGGATGCCACCTACGGCTGGGACAACGAATACGGCGAGCGCCACATCGAGCTGGCCCCCTTCCAGGCCAGCCGCATGCTGGTGAGCAACGCCGAGTACCTGGCCTTCGTGCAGGCGGGCGGATATGAAGCGCCCGCCTGGTGGGACGACGAGGGCCGGGGCTGGCGCCAGTATGCCAACGCCCGCATGCCCACCTTCTGGGTCGGCGATCCCAATGAACCCGAGCAGTTGCAACTGCGGCTGATGACCGAGCAGGTCCCCATGCCCTGGGACTGGCCGGTGGAGGTGAACCAGCTGGAGGCCGCCGCCTTCTGCCGCTGGAAGGCGGATCAGACCGGCCTGCCCGTCCAGTTGCCAAGCGAGGGGGAGTGGATGCTGCTGCGGGAGCAACTGGCCGGCGATCAGCCGGACTGGATGGAGGCCCCCGGCAACATCAACCTGGCCCGCTTCGCCTCCTCCTGCCCGGTGGATGCCTGCCCCCAGGGCAGCTTCTTCGATCTGGTGGGCAACGTCTGGCAGTGGACCAGCACCGCCATCGACGGCTTCGAGGGGTTCAAGGTGCACCCCCTCTACGACGACTTCTCCACCCCCACCTTCGACGGCAAGCACACCCTCATCAAGGGCGGGAGCTGGATCAGCACCGGCAACGAGGCGCTCAAGTCCTCCCGCTACGCCTTCCGTCGCCACTTCTTCCAGCACGCGGGCTTCCGCTACCTGGTCTCACGCCATCAGGAGCCCGTCATCGTGAACCCTTATGAAACCGACACCCTCGTCGCCCAGTATCTCGACTTCCAGTACGGCCCGAGCCACTTCGGGGTCGCCAACTACGCCGAGGCTCTGGCCGGTCTTGCCAGCGAGCTCTGCACCCGCCATGAGCGGGCGCTCGACATCGGCTGCGCCACCGGCCGGGCCAGCTTCGAACTGGCTCGCCGCTTCGCCCACGTGGACGGGGTGGACTACTCGGCCCGCTTCATCGACGTGGCCCTGACCCTGGCAAGACAGGACAGCTTCCGCTATGCGGTGCCGGTGGAAGGGGATCTGGTGGAATATTGCGAGGCGCGCCTCTCCCGCCACGAGCTCGGTCGCGAGCAGAGCGAGCGGGTCCACTTCAGCCAGGGGGATGCCTGCAACCTCAAGCCCAGGTACGGCGACTACGACCTGGTGCTCGCCTCCAACCTCATCGACCGGCTGCGGGAGCCCGCCCGCTTCCTGCGGGACATCGCCCCGCGCCTTCGCAGCGGCGGCCTGCTGGTGCTCACCAGCCCCTACACCTGGCTGACCGACTACACCCCCAAGGCCAACTGGCTCGGCGGCATCCGGGAAAACGGCGAGGCCCTCGGCACCTATCAGGCGCTGCAACGGCTGCTGGCGGAGGAGTTCGAGGAGCACATGCCCCCGAGGGACGTCCCCTTCGTCATCCGCGAGACCGCCCGCAAGTACCAGCACACGGTGGCCCAGCTCACCGTCTGGCGCAAACGCTGACGACGCGGCAAACGAAAGAGGGAGGCCCATGGCCTCCCTCTTCTTTATCCGGACCGCTTACCCCTCCTGAACCTGGGGCACCGCCTCCTGCTCGCGGTAGCGGCGGGCCAGCACGGCGCACACCATCAGCTGGATCTGGTGGAAGATCATCAGCGGCAGCACCATGACACCGACGCTGGCGGCGGGGAACATGACGTTGGCCATGGGCACCCCGTTGGCCAGGCTCTTCTTGGAGCCGCAGAAGACGATGGTGATCTCGTCCGCCCTGTTGAAACCGAGGCGACGGCTGATCCAGACGTTCCACCCCAGCACCAGCGCCAGCAGCACGCAGCTCAGCAGCACGATACTGGCGAGATCGTACCAGCCGACCTGGTGCCAGATCCCCTGCACCACCGCCTCGCTGAAGGCCACATAGACCACCAGCAGGATGGAGCTCTGGTCCAGCTTGCCGATGAGTGGCCGGTGGCTGTCAACCCAGCGACCGATGAGGGGGCGTGACAGGTGGCCCACCACGAAGGGCAGCATCAGCTGCACCATGATGGCCTGAATGGAGTGCCAGGTATCGACCCCCTCCCCCTGCACATTGATCATCAGCCCCACCAGCACCGGCGAGAGGAAGATGCCGAGGATGCTGGAGGCCGAGGCGCTGCACACCGCCGCCGACACATTGCCCCCCGCCATGGAGGTGAAGGCGATGGCTGACTGCACGGTGGCAGGTAGGGCACAGAGGTAGAGGAAACCGAGGTAGATGGCCGGGCTCAGCCAGTGGGGCACCAGGGGCGTGAGCAAGAGCCCCAGCAGCGGAAACAGCACGAAGGTGCTCGCCATCACCACCAGGTGCAACCGCCAGTGGCCCAGGCCCGCCAGCAGGTTCTGGCGCGACAGCTTGGCACCATGCATGAAGAACAAGAGCGCCACCGCCAGCTTGGTCAGCAGACCGAACCAGACGGCCACCTGCCCCTCACAGGGGAAGAAGGAGGCCAGGGCCACCACGGCAATCAGCACAGAGGTAAAAGGATCCAGACGCACGGAGAGTCTCCAGAAAAAGCGCGTCCCGCACGGGATGGGGACGACAGGGCACGGGGAAGGCGTCATCAGGCGGCGACCCCGGATACGAAGGGACAAGCTTACCCCGAACACCCTGTGGTGCAAAGTTGAGCGGCAGCTTCATTTGTTTCATTTTGTTAAACGATAACGCGCATTCTCACAGCAAAACTAAACGATTTTGCCCCTCTGACCCCGGATCCGGCCAACAAAAAACGGGCGACCAAGGCCGCCCGTTTCGTGTTTTCACTCAGCCGATCAGCGCTGGCTGGCCAGGGTGCCGTTGCCGGTTTTCTTCTCATTGCCGCCGAGCTTGCAGGCTTGGCGCTTCTCGAAGCGGGAGATCCACCAGTAGGCCAGCGCCGAGAAGACCGCGGTCATGAAGACGTTGATGAAGAAGGCGCGCACCAGATCCACCCCGGTCGGGAAGGCGGAGGCGCTCATGCTCACCACGAAGATGGCGATCAATACAGACACCACGCCCATCCCGAAGGTGCGCGACCCCATGCGGAAGTCGCGGGGGGTGTCGTCATGTTTCCAGCGGAACACGAAGTAGGCCACCATGATGAAGATCGGCGGCAACATGGCAGTCCCGGCGGTGAGGTTGATGGCGGTGTTCATCATCTGCTGCACCGACTCGGAGCCGAACCCGTTGACCACCAGCATCGCGAACACGAAGACAAACTGCCACCAGGCGGCGCGCACCGGCACCCCGTGCTCGTTGAGCTGGGTGGTCTTCTCGCCGTAAACCCCCTGCGGGATCTCGGAGAAGTGGATCTTCACCGGCGCCGAGGTCCACATCATCATGGAGCCGAACATGGCGATGAACAGCACCACGCCGACGAAACGGCCTACCAGCGCCTCGGAGAGCCCGAAGTACTGGGCCATGCCGGTGAAGATCTCCACCATGCCGCCAGCATAGGTGAGGCTGTCACGCGGCACGAACACGTTCACCAAGAGGGAACCGACCGCATACATGGCACCGATGACGATACCCGCGCTGATGATCACCTTGATGAAGGACTTCTGGCCGCCCTTGACGTCATTGAGGTAGGCCGCCGCCGTCTCGGCACCGCCCGCCGCCTGGAAGATCCAGCACATGATGCCGAGGGTCGCCCAGTTGACGGTGGGAGTCATGGCTTCCAGCGTGATGGGCTGGGCCGGTACATGATCGCCACTCAGCGCCATGAAGGCGCCCAGCACATAGATGGCGAACAGGGCAAACACCCCGTAGGCCACGATCTCGGCAATCTTGCCGAGCCAGCTCGCCCCCTTGGTGGAGATGTGGGTCGCCGCTGCAAACAGCACGATGGAGATGACTGAGGTGACCATGGGCGAGAAGCTGTACTCATAGCCCAGCATGGCGTAGGAGGCGTAGGCGATGACGTTGGGCAGCAGGGAGACGAACCAGAACAGGTTCACGAACCAGTAGAGAAACGAGCCCAGATAGGCCATCCGGGTGCCGAGCGGTTTTTTCAGCCAGTCGTACATCCCCGACTCGGAGTTTTTGTTGGCCGAAACGAACTCGGCGATGATGAAAACGAACGGAATGAAGTAGACGAGGGTCGCCAGCAGGAAGATCGGGGCGGAGCTGAGCCCCAGCTCGATGTTGTTGTTGACGATGTTGCGCACGTTGAACACGGCGGCAAAGGTCATCGACAACAGGGCAAACTTGCCTATGGTGCCGCGTACGGATTCAGACATGGTGTCCTCCAGTGGACTCGCGCTCCCTGCGGGGAGCGCTGTGACTCTGTGATGTGTTTGGCAAGGGTCTGTCGACCCTGCCCTTTACTCTCTTGTTATGAGCGGGCCGCGTGGACGGCCTTCTTGGTGAACCGGTGCCGTCTCCCGCACCGGCTCGCAATACCGGTCAGACGATCGGAGTGCCCGGCGCCATCGGCACCCGCGGTTGCAGCAGCACGCTCTGGCTCTCGTCCGGGGTCTCGGCGCAGAGCAACATGCACTCGGATCGCTCGCCGCGCATCCTGGTGGGTTTCAAGTTGGTCAGCACCACCACTTCGCTGCCCATCAGTTCCTCTTCGCTGTAGTAAGGCACCAGACTGGTGACGGTCTGCAGCGGCCGCTCGCCCCCCACGTCGATCTGGACGATATAGAGTTTGTCGGCCCCGGGGTGACGCACCACCTCCAGCACCTTGCCCACCTTCATCTCGACCCGTTTGAATTCGGCAAACTCGATCGTCTCGCTCATGCTCTTTTCCTTTTCTGGTTCAACGGTTTGCGGGTGGCTAACGGCCACCCGGTTTGATTGGGATTCAATACAGTGGCTATGGCGTCTGCATGGCAACCTGCGCCGCCGGCTGAGCCTCTTTGGCGCGTGCCTCGGCGCTGAGGGAGGCCTCGTATCGGTTGTATTTCCACCAGGCGAAGCCGAGGAAAATCACGATCCCGCCGACGTTGTAGAAGATGATGGTCATGATGTCGGCGCCGGTCGGGAAGGTGGAGGCGAGGAAGCCCACCGAGAAGAGGACGATCAGCACCGACACCACGGCGATGCCAGTGGTGCGCGAACCCATCTTGAACTCCCGCGGCAGGTGGTCGAGCTTCAGGCGCAGATTGAGGTAGGCCAGCATGATGAACAGCGGCGGCAGCATGGAGGCGGCGGCGGTCATGTTGATGACGGTGTTCATCAGATCCTGGGCGGTGTTGGAGACCAGGGTCGGGATCACCATCAGCGGCAGCACGATGAGGTACTGGATCCAGGCTGCACGGGCGGGCACGCCGTTTTCGTTCAGCTCGACGGTTTTCTTGCCGAAGATACCGGCCGGGATCTCGGAGAAGAAGATCTTCACCGGGGTCGCGGTCCACATCAGCAGGGAGCCGAACATGGCGGTGAAGGAGACCAGACCCACGAAGCGGTTCATCAGGATCTCCGGCAAACCGAAGAAGGCAGCCAGCCCTTCAAACACCTGCACCGAGCCGCCGGTGTATTTCAGGGTGTCGCTGTGGACGAAGACGTTGATCAACAGCGATGCAATGGAGTAGAGCACGCCGATAAAGATCCCGGCGACGATGATCACCTTCACGAAGGATTTGGAGCCCCCTTTCACGTCATTGACGTAGACCGCCACTGACTCGGCGCCACCGGCTGCCATAAAGATCCAGGTGGTGATGCCCAGAAACGCCCAGCTGAAATCGGGGACCATGGCCTCTACCGTGATGGGGTCGGCTGGTTGTACGCCGCCCACCAGTGCCGCACCTGCCAGCAGAATGTAGGAGAGGGTCAGCAGCAGCATCAGGGACGAGGTCACCGAGGTGATGGGGCCCAGCATCTTGGCGCCGTTGGTGGAAACGTAAGTGGCAAAGGCAAACAGCACCATGCTCAATGCCGTGGTCGCCACTGGAGTGAGAATGTACTCGTAGCCGAGGAAGGCATAGGAGGCGTAGGCGATGACCCGCGGCAGCAGCGAGGTGAAGAAGAAGAGGTTCACGAACCAGTAGGTGTAGGCGGAGATGAAGGCCCAGCGCCCGCCGAGGGAGCTCTTCACCCAGGCATAGACGCCTGCTTCGGAGTTCTTATTCAGTGACACAAATTCCGCAATGATCAGGCAGAACGGAATGAAGTAAAAAATGGTAGCCAGAAAGAACATCGGGGCCGAGGCCAGACCGATCTCGATGTTGTTGTTGATGACGTTGTTGAAGCTGAATACCGCCGCGAAGGTGAGCGACAGCAGACCAAACTTGCCTATCGTATTGCGTTTGGAATCAGACATGGTGCATCTCCAGACCTGTAGTTATCTCGCGAAAGAGCGGGGCATGATTTGTAGGGTGAGCCCCGCCCTTCCGGCTTTGTCAGTGCAGAACCGGCGGCTTGTTATTTGTTTTTGAAGTAGCCGCCTTCGACGGTGACCTTGATGATCACCTTGCGCACCGGGCTGTCGCCGACGAACCGGTAAGCCTCGTCGTTCTCGAAGATCACCACCTGACCGTTGCCGACCTGCTGGCGCTCACGCACCTCACCTGCCAGCCACTCGCGGTCTGTGGTGTCGTCATAGCCCTGCTCGACCCGCAGATCCGACTTGGCAGCCCACTCCACCGTCTCTTCCCCTTCCAGGTAGTAGTGGACGTCGAAGTAGCGGCGCTGCCCCTCGAACAGGGAGGTGGCCGGGCTGGCCCCCTCCTGCAAGCGGTAGGTGAGGGAGTCACCGATGGAGTGGCAGATGCCGGGCTTGAGGTTTGGCAGGTTGTTGATGGCCTCCACGCAGCGGCCCCACTTCTTGCCCTCCCGGTAGATGTTTTTGAACAGGGTCAGGTTGTCCAGGGTGATCATGCGAGGTTCCTCCCGCCGTTGATGGTGAGATCGAGCCCGGCCAGCGCAGCCGGATTGAGGTTGCCACGGGCGATGGGCAGCAGGGTCAGGCCGAAGCTGAATGGCTCGAATCGCACCCGCCAGGAGTCCAGCACCTCGGAGCCCCAGGAGTTGGAGCCGAGCCCCAGTACCTTGTGATCCAGATTGAGGGTGAGATAACCGCTCGGTTCCAGCTCGTTGATGTGCTGCGCCGCGTGGATATGCTCCCAGCTGTAGGGCCAGACGCTCAGGTTGATGGGGGCATCGGGCCGCACGTAGAGACCGGCGCCGTGGCGGTTGGTCAGGGTCGCCCAGCGCACCTGCTGGCGGTTGCCGTTGTCCTGCGGGAAGGGGTAGTGCTCCCACATCTCGCTAACTGTGCTCTGGAAGCTGTCGATCCAGTTGCTCTGGCGGCTGTCCTGATAGTTTTCGCCCGGCCCCATGCCGTAGTAGTGCACCCGATCGAGATCCTGACGAATGCCCAGCTCGAAGCCGATCTTGGGAATGATGTCGTCATAACCGCCGTAGGGCTGGCCGGACAGCGCTACATGCAGCTGACCGTTCGGGCTCAGGGTGTAGACGTAGCGGCAGCGCATGCCGAAGTCGAACACCGGCGGCGCGATCAGACTCTCGACCGTCACCTCGACCGCCTCACCCAGCTGGCGCCAGCTTAAGGTGCGGAAGTGCTCCTGCATGATCTGCAGGTGGTTCGGGTGCCACAGGCTCTCGTACTCCTGCTTGTGGTTGTCGATCATCGGCTTGAAGAAGGTGAGGCGCGGGGCTCGCTCGATAAGCTCATTGCCATCCTGCTGCCAGCTCACCAGCTTGCCGTCGAGGCGTGAGAAGCGCAGGGCGAAGCCGCTGCCGCTCAAGGTCAGCGCGAGGCGCTCGTCGGCAATCTGCAATGCTGTGGCATTGGGATTGGCAAAGGGCTGCAACTGACGAGTCGACTCTTTCAGCTGGAACTGGTACTGACCCAGCTCGTGCTCCGCCGCGCTGTAACGGGTCGCACTGATCTTGATGACCCGCAGCTGGACGAAGGTTTCCCGCCCATCGAGGGATGGCAGTTCGAGTTGCAACTCTGTGATGGCACCGGGGGCCACCCCTTCCAGCCGAATTTGCTGGCTCGCCAGCAGTTCGCCCTCCGCCTTCACCTCGACCAGCAGGCGGATGTCGTCGAGATTGGAGAACCAGTAGCGGTTTTCCAGCTCAAGCCGGCCGCTCGCCAGATCCAGTGCCCGCACCTTGACCGGGCAGATCACCTGCTTGTATTCGCGCAGGCCCGGCCCCGGGGTTTGATCCGGATAGATGAGGCCATCCATGCAGAAGTTGTAGTTGTTGGGGTAGTCGCCGTAGTCGCCGCCGTACTTGTAGACGGGGCGGCCCTGCTCGTCCTGATCCAGAATGCCGTGATCGCACCACTCCCAGATGTAGTGACCCTGAATGTGGGGATGGCGGTCAAACACCTGCTGGTATTCGCTGAGGCCACCCGGGCCGTTGCCCATGGCGTGGGCGTATTCGCAGAGGATGCGTGGCTTCGCCATCGGGAACTCGCCGAAGCAGTTCATCTGGGAGACGCGGGAATACATGGTGCTCACCACATCCACCACCTCGGCATCGCGATCCTCTTCGTAATGCACCAGCCGGGTCGGGTCGATCGCCTTGCAGCGCTGGTACATGGCTCTGATGTTGCAGCCGTAGCCGGACTCGTTGCCCAGCGACCAGATGATGATGGAGGGGTGGTTCTTCTGGGCGTGCACGTGGCGCTCGATGCGATCCACGAACACCGGCTCCCAGAAGGGGTCATCGGTGATGCGGCTCAGATCGCCGACGTTGGCAAAGCCGTGGGTCTCCACATCGGTCTCTGCCATCACGAACAGGCCGTACTGGTCGCACAGCTCGTAGAAACGCGGGTCGTTCGGGTAGTGGGCGGTGCGCACCGAGTTGAGGTTGTGCTGCTTCATCAGCACGATATCGCGCTCCACCCGATCCATGCCGACCGCACGGCTCTTGAGGTGGTCGTTGTCGTGGCGGTTCACCCCGTGCAGCTTGAGGTAGTGGCCGTTGACATGGAAGAGGCCATCCTTGACGGTGATTTCACGCACCCCGACCCGCTGCGGGATCACCTCCAGCAGCTCGCCCTGACCGTTGTAGAGGGAGAGTTGCAGCTGGTAGAGGTAAGGGTCTTCGGCACTCCACAGATGGGGGTTGGCCAGATCCAGCGTGAAACGGCAATCACACTTGCCGTCGATGGCGAGATGGTCGAGGGAGCCGCTGGCGATCTCGCTGCCCTGATCCAGCAGCGACCAGACCAGACGGTGATCACGGGCTGGCGCACCAAGATTTTCCAGCTGGATATCGCAGCTCAGGGTGGCGCTTTGATTGTCATCGGCCAGCGCAGTCTGGATAAAGAAGTCCTGCACATGGACTGCCGGTTTGCCCACCAGGTAGACGTCGCGGAAGATCCCCGCCATCCACCACATGTCCTGATCTTCGATATAGGTGGAGTCCGCCCACTGCATCACCCGCACCGACAGCAGGTTCTCGCCGGTTTTGGCATAGGCGCTGATGTCGAATTCGGCGGTGAGGCGGCTCCCCTTGCTGAAGCCGACGTAGTGGCCGTTTACATAGACCTCGAAGTAGGTCTCCACCCCGTCAAACTTGATGATCACCTGCTCGCCGTCCCAGGCCGGGCTCAGCACGAAGCTGCGCTGATAGGCGCCGGTGGGGTTGTTGGTCGGCACGAAGGGCACATCGATGGGGAAGGGAAAACCTTCGTCGGTGTACTGCAGCTGACCATGCCCTTCCATCTGCCACATGTTGGGCACGGTGATCTGGCCCCACTCGTCCATGGGGCTGTGATAGAAGGCCTCCGGCACCTGCAGGGGGTGGTCGAAGTAGTGGAACTGCCACTGGCCGCTCAGGCTCAGAAAACGGCGGCTCAGCTCACGCTGCATGGTGGCCGCCAGCCCGTGGTCGGCATAAGAGAAGAAGTAGGCTCGCGGGGCCAGCCTGTTTTCACCAACGAATTGGACGTTTTCCCAGTTATTCACATGTCCTCCCGGAACAAGGCAACGTTAACTGGGTAAACTCTAGATAAACATTTACTAAATATCAGTTTTAGATCGGTAAAGTTTTAACCTGATCACAGTGAGTGGATGGTTTTGTGAGCGAGATCAGAAGCGGGAGACAAAGGAGGGCAAGGTATAGATGAGTGGCATGGATGTTGATAACAGCAGGCCATGATGTAATTAAATTAACTATAAAACAATATGATATGAGTTTATTAGAAGATATGGGAAAGCGGTTTACTTGGGAGAGATGTCGCACCACCGCAAGGTGGTGCGACTAAAAACAGAGGTATTTTACTAAAACTATCGTGTAGTACCGCGCAGAGTCAATTTGCTCGGTACCAGCACCCGCAGCGGAATGTCCCGCTCGTCACGCAGCCGTTCAACCAGCAGATTGACCCCCTGGGAGCCCATCAACTCGGAGTGGATCCGCACCGTGGAGAGCGGCGGAAAGGTGAACTTGGCGGTCGGGATATCGTTGACGCTGATAAGCTCGATCTGCTGGGGAATCGCCAGTCCCTTCTCGTGGATGGCACGCAGCACGCCGATGGCGATGGAGTCGGAGGCGACAAACAGTGCCCTGGGCCAGTCGCCAGCCAGCATCTCCTTCGCCAGCTTGTAGCCGGAAGCGCTGGAGAAGTCTCCGCGATAGAGGTCGCTCTCCTGTACCACGCCAAGCCGCTGGCCATAATCGCGAAAGGCGAGTTCCCGCAGATCCGGGCCATCATCCTGGCCACCGATATAGCCGATGCGCTGATGGCCCTCGGCGATGAAGAAGTCCACTACCTGCTGGCTGATGAGTGCCAGATCCACATCAATCGAGTCAAAATCGCCCTGAGAGCGGCAATCCACGAACACCAGCTGGGCAGACAGCCCGCGCAGCACGGCCAGCCGTTCTTCCGGCAGATGGCCGATGACCAGGATGCCATCGACGGCAGAGAGCTCACGCCCCTCGGCACCGTTGTAACAGTGGGCCAGCTCGATGTTGAGGCGGGTGCACTGGGTCTCGATGCCGTAGCGGATGGCGAGGTAATAGGGATCGTTGACCTCGGTGCTCTGGGGATAGGCGTAGACAGCCAGGAGCTGCAGCTTGCTCTTGTGCACTCCTTTGCGGGCGCTGCTGGTCTTGTACTCCAGCCGCTCTGCAATCTCGAAGATCTTCTGCCTGGTCTCGTCCTTGACGCTCAGGCTGGGATCCTCGTTCAGCACACGGGATACGGTAGCAAGCGATACCCCCGCCTCCTGTGCAATTTCCTTCAACGTAGCCATCAATACCTCGCAGGCAGCATCACGTGTTCATCGGGCAACGGCTAAAGAGTAACGAGCAATCCCTTGATAGCCCAGCATTTTTACTGAAATAGAAGCAGGGAATTGCGGCGGGAGGACAGAAATGCAAAAAGGCCTCCCGTATGGGAGGCCTCTTCTGAATAGGTGCCTGACAGTGTCCTACTCTCGCATGGCTAATGCCACACTACCATCGGCGCTACCGCGTTTCACTTCTGAGTTCGGCATGGGATCAGGTGGTTCCACGGCGCTATTGCCGTCAGGCAAAAGCTGTACTGCTTGAAAATGGTGCTGATACCCAGAATCGAACTGGGGACCTCATCCTTACCAAGGATGCGCTCTACCGACTGAGCCATATCAGCACACTAACCGGTAAAGACCACGCTCAATGCGTAATCTAAAATTGGGTGCCTGGCAGTGTCCTACTCTCGCATGGCGAATGCCACACTACCATCGGCGCTACAGCGTTTCACTTCTGAGTTCGGCATGGGGTCAGGTGGTTCCACTGCGCT
>NZ_JAPCIZ010000061.1:0-24359 GCF_027707725.1 Aeromonas sp. QDB25
ATTCAGTTGGATCATACTTGCTAAACTGTTCTTCCATATCTTGTCTCCCATCCTCATAACACTGAAATTTCAATTAATCAGAAACTGTGAAATATCAACTAGTTTTTGACACACATGATTTGTCACTATTCACAAATACATCCAGTATTGCTTTTAGGTTTGCCAAATCCATTTTCATCTTGTGTCACCCAGTTAAGTAGACTCCCGATTGAGTATCTTATCACGACACTAATTGCTCATCAGCCCACCAGTCCCCATCCCCTGCAGCTCAGTCACCATCTCGCTGACAGGGGTGGCCTCGCTACCGCCATCCTTCTCGAGCCGATCGGCTTCGGCGGTCAGCTTGCGGGCCGCAGCCCGGATCCGGCGAGTGTCCTCCTCAATCTTGGGCACGCTCACCTCGTCGATGCGAAGGGCGCTCAGGGTCCGCTCGATGGACTCAATCCGCTGGATGTTGCGGTCGAGGGCCTGCTCTGCTTTCAGGATCTTGTCATAGAGCGCGATCCGGTCGGTCATCTCGCTGGCCGTGACCAGGTCCTGCTGCAGCCCCTTGAGCAGCTTTGTGACGGAGATGACGCGAGCCCGGGTGAAGTCCAGCTCGTCGCGCAGTTGCAGCTCGCGGGCCTGGTCGAACAGCTCCTCGGCATCGAGGAACTTGGCATAGCCGCCATGGGTCAGCGCCGGACGGTCGCCGGGCTTCCACTTCGTGACCGGGTTCGGGTTGCCAGGGTTGCCCTCGGTGAAGCGGCCGCTGCTGTCCCGGCCGTTTGTTTTCGGGTTCTGGGCTGAGTCTGCCGGAGTGCGAGTGGATGCGGATGACTTCTCCCCTCTTCGCTCTCCCCCTTTGGCCTTGGCCTCATTCTCCTTGGTTTGCGCACTTTGCGCAGATTGCGCAGTTTTGCGCACTTCGGAATGCGCAGATTGCGCAGCTACGCGAGATTTATCAGGTTGCGCAGGGGATTGCCCCCGGGATTTCAAATAGCGACGCGCCGAGTTGTAGTTCAGGCCGCGGCTGTCACACCAGTCTTTCGCACTGATGCCGGTCGCTTCATGCTCCTGCAGGAACTCTGCATTGAGCTGTGCCCAGTCGGTCTTTGCCATTTAGATGGATAGCTCGCCTTCGACGATGGCATCACCAGGTACAGGCTCATGGGTAGCCGGTACTACGACGGAGACGCCAGTATTCAGGGTGACCAGGGCCTGACTCCCGTCATACTCCCTCACCTGAGTAACAACCCCGGTCACGGTAATGCCATTAACCACCGCATCGCTCCAGTGCATCGAGATAGTCCAGTAGGTCGGCTGTGGATTCCCCAGAAAGACAAACCCCGCCATTAGCGGCGGGGTTCCATGTCAGCCTGGGTGTGGGTGGCGGGCAGTTCGCTGTTTGGCTTGGAGCTGTCTGGCAACTGACCAGAAGCAGCACCGAAACGCTCAGCAAAACGCCCCTGTGGGTCCGCATGATTCTTGTCATGGCTTTCCTGCACCTCCCTTGCCCTCTCCTGCTTAAGCCAACGGCCCAGAAGGGCCGTTAGAATGTCGAGCAGTTGGAGCAAGCTGTTCATGTTATTGCTTCCTGGCTTTCTCAGCCGGCAGGTTCATAGCCAGCTTGTCCAGCACCTTGGTCAGGCCAACCAAGAAGGCCTGCACCTTCCCGATCACCTCATCGTCCCGGGTGGACGGGGTAACGGCCGCGATCTTGGCCAGCCCCTGCACCACCATGGACGCGCCGCCCACTACAGCCATCAGGATGACAATCCAGTTGATGACCACCTCAACGATGTGTTCCATCGCACTCTCCTCTGCTGTTACCGGTTACCCGGCGATATTGGCAAGGCTTGCGCCTATGCCTCGGACTTCGAGAACTCTGCCGCAGCCATCACAGGCAATTCCCCTACAGGCTTCGGCTCACCGGCGGGCCAGCGGTATGCGGTTACCCGGGAGCGAGGGAACGCCTTCACGTTCACCGCATCAGCTTGGTTGCCGCCCAATACCAGCAGATTGCCAGCCTTGTCCTGCCCCACTACGAACCCAACGTGTCCGCCACCATCCCTGGAGAACACCACTACGCAGCCTGCCACCGGCTTTTCCAGCTTCTCCCCCCAGGAGGCATAGGAACGCGCACCCTCGAACCGGGTGGATTGAATACCGACCCGCTCCAGGCACGCTCCAACAAAGGCGGCACACCACGGGGTTTCATCATCACGGATGCCACCCCTCTTGATGGCCTTCCACATCGCCACGATCTCGGGGTTGTGTTGGGGCCCCTTAATCTCCGTCAACCCGATATGCCTTCGGGCTTCATCTACCCAGCGCATTTTCACCATCACTCCCTCCCTCCCATCCAGCCGGTTGCCCGACGTTCGTACAGCTCCAGTGCTTTCGACCCCATCAAGCCAGCCAGGCCAGCCATGAAGCCGCACAACGGGAGCGGAGCTGCGATGTACCAGCTCAGCAGCATGGTCAGCATCCCGGCGAACCCTGACACCACCACCTGCAGCAGCGCCTCGGCCCATCGGAACTGCCTTCCCTCGCGTTTCACCGTCTGTATGTAGGTCACAAGCCCTCCCCATACGCTCAGCCCGCCGAATGCCAGATAGGCGAGCACGCTGTAGTTCTGTGGATCCTTGTCAGGCGTCATCGCCCCTCCAGAAACGACAAAGCCCGCACGAGGCGGGCCAGAAATGAAAAAGGCCAGGGTCACGGGGACTCTGGCCATCTTTGAGCAATACTAACGCTGGGGATGCGGGGTTTCAACCTGCAGCTTCAGCCGCAGGATTAAAGAGAAGAACAAAATTGAACCAATGCTGTCGCAAGCGTCGATGCAGATGCCGCCGCACCTAGCCACTCAAATAGAGATGACTTGGTTATAGCTGCTTCTTTTTCTTCTTGAGAGCAGCCAGGAATCCCTTGAATAATCGAAATAACCTCCTTCAGCATCTCTTGCGGCGTGTCTTGAGGGAGACCCAGCTTTTCCAAGTCAACAGCTGAAACATAGATATCCATTGCTTTGCCATTGCCAACAAATGTATTGCCAGACATTTTAATGTCTGCAGATGTTGGGGCTTTGATGGCAGTTCCATTATTTTCGAAATGGCAATTGGTCATAATTATTGGCATTCATAACTCCATTTTTGACCGACATAAAAACAACTACTTCACCTTCCGGTACCGCTCGACCTGCTGCAGGAAGTAGGCCTGCATCTCCCCCTTGTAGTTCCCGGCCTCGCTCTCGGCTGGGATCTTGATCTCGGGGTTCCTTTCCTTCCACACCGCATAGGCAGCGGCCTTCTCTACCTCGACCTTCTCCTGCTCTTCTTTCGGCAGGGAGCACAGATTGAATGACATTGGCGACTCCACGCATAGGGCACCTGCCGATATTACCTGAATCCGGAGTCAATCGCTCCACAGTGATCTTCACCACGGGTGTCGCTATACTGTATTTATATACAGCATTGAGAGCCAAAAACCATGTTTGCAGTTCCCGACCTCGACGCCCCGGCGTTGGAAATCCCGTTGTTCCTCTCTCCTGCCGCCTGTGGCTTCCCGTCCCCCGCCCAGGACTATGTGGAACAGACCATCGACCTGAACCAGCTATGCATAGCGCACCCTGCCGCGACTTATTACGTTCGGGCAGCCGGTGACAGCATGGTAGAGCACGGGATCCACGATGGTGACATGCTGGTCGTAGACCGCAGCAGCAAGCCAGTGCATGGCAGTGTGGTTGTTGCGGCCGTAGATGGCGAGTTCACTGTGAAGCAGCTCCAGCTCAGCCCCTCAGTCTGCCTCCTACCAGGGAACCCTGCCTATCGTCCCATCCACTTCAGTGACGGGCAGCACTTGGAGATCTTCGGTGTGGTTACCTTCGTCATCCACAAGATGCCCGCGCCATGAACAAGAGCTGCGCCGTGGCTCTGGTCGATGTGAACAACTTCTACGCCTCCTGCGAGCGGCTGTTCCGGCCTGATTTGAGGGGGCGGCCCATCGTCGTGCTCTCCAACAACGACGGCTGCGTGGTGGCCCGTTCGGCGGAGGCCAAGGCGCTCGGCATCAAGATGGGGGTGCCCTACTTCCAGATCCGCCAGTTCTTCGAGGCCATGGGCGGGGTCTGGTTTTCCAGCAACTACGCGCTCTACGGTGACATGAGCCAGCGGGTGATGAGTATTCTGGAGGGGATGGCCCCGGCTGTGGAGGTCTACAGCATCGACGAGGCCTTCATTGAGCTGAGCGAGTCCTGGGCCGGTGACCTGGTGGAGTACGGGCGACAAGTCCGCGAACGGGTGCAGCAGTGGACCGGGCTGGTCGTTGGGGTCGGCATCGGCCCCACCAAGACGCTCGCGAAATTAGCGAACTACGCCGCCAAGAAGTGGCCGGCCACCGGGGGCGTGGTGGATCTGCGGGATGAAGCGCGGCGCGCCCGGCTGATGGCGATCACTCCGGTGGAAGAGATATGGGGCATTGGTCGGCGGCTCACCGCCAAGCTGGAGGCCCAGGACATCAAGACCGTGGCCGACCTGGTTGCCGCTGACCCGAAGAGCCTCCGCCGCCGGTATGGCGTAGTCGTAGAGCGCACTGTGCAGGAGTTGCGGGGGATCCCCTGCGCCGAGCTGGAACAGGAGGCGCAGGCCAAGCAGCAGATCATCTGCAGCCGGAGCTTCGGAGAGCGCATCACCCAGATCGGCCCCATGCACCAGGCGCTGGCCGGCTACATGGAGCGGGCGGCCGAGAAGCTCAGAGGGGAAGGGATGTGCTGCCGCCACGTCACCCTGTTCATCCGCACCAGCCCGTTCAGCGACCGCGAACCCTACTACGGCAACCAGGTGAGCACCAAGTTGGCGATGCCCACCAATGACACACGGGCGCTGCTGGCCCTGATCCCCCAACTACTTCCCCACATCTGGCGCGACGAACAGCGATATCAGAAGGGCGGCGTCATGCTGGCCGACTTTACCCCAGCCGACATGCAGCAGGGCGACCTATTCGCAGCGGAGCAGCAATCCCCCCGCAGCGAGGCACTGATGCAGGTCATCGACAAGATCAATCAGGGGCGGTTGGGAAAGGTCTACTTCGCGGCCCGGGGCCGGGATACCCGGGAGTGGATGATGAAACGGGAGCAGCTCAGCCCCCGCTACACCACCTGCATCAGCGAGCTCCCCGAGGTGAAGGCATAGCCTTGGAAAGGCGGGCCAACTTTGAGTGCAGGACATTGAGCTTGAAAGATTGTGAACCTTGAGGCGGTTCGGGGTGGATGGCCAGGACCTTGATAAACACTCGCTTTGAGCTTCTCTTGCCCACCTCACGCTTGCAGCTTCTCGACTCCGCCAGCGTGTCCACATAGCGGAGTGACCGGAGATAAATGACCGCCTCGCGGGCAATCTCAGCAGGTATGCCCAGCCGTTCAGCCACCTCGTGAAAGTCAAAGAAATCGCCGTGGAGCAGTCCCCAGCCAGCGACTTGTAGGGCGGTAGGTTTCAGCTTGCTTTCCATGTCCAGTCCTTAGTGAAAAGCGGATGTCAAGACCTTGGAATAGGCCATAACCCCGAGATGCAACTCGACTCACAAAAAGCATGTTAGAAGAAAATGGACTCGATGCATCTACAACCCTTACACAGCCAAGGCTACAGGCTGGATAAGGCTCAAAAAGAAAATCGTTTACGCAAGCAAAAAAAGTTAATTAAATTTTGCATGTTCGATCATCGGACTTGCATTTAGCGGAGAGAGCGCAAGAAAACCCACCCACTGTGAGCGACCACTAACCGTACTGATTTAACTCACAATTTACCCACAGCAAACAGGTTATCCACACGTTGCAATCCGCCAACGACCTCACTATCTTGTAGTTCGTATGCAAAAAGACACTATATATTGTGTCATTACAGTAACAACCACGAGGAGTAATCCATGCTGAAGAACGGAACATCAAATAAACGTATCCCGGGCGCACCGCCGCCCACAACCCGGCAAACAAAGGGGGTTCCCCATGCCACAACCAAAACGACCACCTGGTCGCAACCACACACCAACCAGAAATAAAAAAACCACCTTTCAGAAACTGACAAGGTGGTTCTTAGATAAAATCCACATGGCTTTCCGCGAGGTTTGCATGGGGATCTTGATATCGATTTTAGTTACTGCAGTGCAGCCCTACTTAACTGATGGCTCTTGGGGTACCAGCCCAGAAGCTATCAAGGTGCAATACTACCAGTTGTAACTACAGGGCCTTCGGGCCCTTTTTTTTCACGAAAGAACTCGCGAAAATCTCAACCAAAAGTTGACCGTTTTGGTTGCTCAATAATGATCAATTCACTAGCGAAAATCAACCGCGGTTGATGTTTAAATCGTACCTGAAAACGATGCAGTGTGAGCGGCCAACATCAGAGCTCATTTTGCGCATCGATTTTTTTATCCATTTTTCAACGGCTTTCGAACGCCTCACTCGCCGTTTCCAACGTGATTGTTTCCACGTAACTGCGATAAAAATCTTCTCATGCAGCCCGCATCTCCCGCACCTGACGATCCATGACCTTGGCCAGATCTGACGCCTGGTGGATCACCTCATCAACAGCACGCTCTACGGCCTGCCGCATCTCCTGCCCGAACCGGCGCGCGACCATATCGGCATGGGGTACCACTCGCCCGGTGCCGTGGCACTTCGGGCACTCGTCACCCTTGCGGGGGCGGATACCAGCCCCTTTGCAGTGCGGGCAGCGGCCGGATTGCAGCATCTCGGCGACACAGTGGTCGTGGGCGAGAGACAAGATCTCGTTCCGCTCGGCCAGAAGGCGCTGGTACTCGTGGCCATTGCCACCGCGGTGAGCTCGCTTGGCCTTCTCCATCACCACGGCGGCCCGGCGGCGCTCCTTGTCATAGTGCGGGTGAGACAGCACCAAGTGTTCCAGCTGCTCAGGCAGGGGGCGGCGCAGCAGGATAGCCATGGCCATACCACCGGCCTCTTCGCTGCCCAGCGTGGCGCTGAAGTGCGTCAGCAGCGACGCAAGGGCTTGTTCATCCCCCAGGTGGTCGGCCATGAGGAACTGGAGCCCTTGCGGGTTGCTCTTTGCGGCCACCTGCAGGGCTCCCAGAAACTCCTCCCTCCCCAGCGTACTGGAGCGACCAGACGAGGGTTCATGTAGTGCGCCTTTCGGTGAGAAAAGGCGCAGAGCCATTTCGATAGAGTTGGTCATGGTTTGGTCCTCTGGCCTGGGTCCTGATTGAAAGCGGCGAGCAGCCAGGCACGCAACTGGCCGGATTTGATGTGTTCCGGGGTAACTTCCAGCACGGTCCACCCGAGCAAGGTGGCCTCGTTCATCTTGGCGCGGTCCTCTACGAACCCCCTCCCCCGGGTGTGCCGGCCACCGGAGTGGATCCCGCCGTGGACCTCAAGGGCGATCATGCGGGTGGGCCAGGCGTAGTCGAAGCGCCATTTGCGCTTGGGGTGAAACAACAGCTCGGTGGCGGGGTCAGGAAAGCCAGCAAGTTGAGCCATCACCTTGTCGTGCAGAGTGCTGATCTGTTGAGCCTTGCGCACCTGGTTGGCTGCGCCCCTGACCTTCGGGCTGCTACCCAGCAACCGGGCCGCATCGAGGGCGGATAGATGGATCACGCCGCCCTCCCGATGGTGTTCTTGCGCAGTTCAGCGACTTCCTGGGCCACCTGCTCCAGCAGGGTCTCCTCGCTGCCGTGCTCTTGCTGCCAGGAACGCGGGGCGGCGTGGAATCCTGTGGGGTAGCAGGCGCGGTGGTGCCGGGGGCAAAGCGGCAGCACTCGGGTGTGCTCGGCGCGCTGGGCCATGCCAGACCCAGAGCGCACATGGTGAATTTCGGCGAGGCTCGCCCCCAGGCCAGCATTTCGGCAAGCAATGCAGCACAGAGAGCTCACATCGTCCAACCACTGCTTATCAGCCTTGGTCTTGCTCATGCTGCAGCCCTCCCGTAGGCCGCCACCCAGTCGAAACCTCGGCGGGATTCATCCCCGAACTTCACGCCCTGCTGGGCGCCGAAGGATTGGGCCAGCTCAATGAGATCGCGCATCTCGCGCACGGTCATCTTGGAAGTGGACTTACCCAGCACCACGAAGCCATTGCCGTCGATGTTCGGCACCACGTCCTGCTGGTACAGGGCGGCGGAGAGAACGTGCTTCCAGTCCTCCTTGGAGAGCTTGCGGCCGTGCCAGTTGACCTGCTCGGCGATGTCGGTCATGACGGCCCAGAACAGAGCGTTCTGAGCCAGGCTGCGGGTCAGCTCCTTGATTTCGATAACCAGCGGCTTGTCCTGATCAACCGGCAGGCTGGCGACCAACTGGCTGGCGCGGGCCCGGATATCGGGGCTGCGCAGAAAATACTTGGGGTAGCTCATGCTCACCCCCGCTTGGACTTGTTGCGGCGCTTGGCGGCTGCACGCTGACGCTGTGCAGCCCGGTCATTGCGCGGGTTGGGGATGCAGAATCCATAGCCGGGGATGAAGTCGTTCGGATTGAGGCGAGCGGGCTGGCCTGTAGCTGCCAACAGCACAGCCGCGATAGCGTGGGTCAGTCTCATGCTGCCACCGCCTTAGCCGCTACGGCCTCGGTGGTGGGAGGCAGCGCGATGCGGTAATGCCACACCTGCTTGCCGTCGATGACCTGGTTGCTGGAATACTTCGCCCAGCCGTAGCAGCAAACTTCACGCAGTCTGGCGCTGATGGCGGCCTGGGTGTCGGCGTGGCCGTAGCGGCTCCAGCACTCGCGCTCGATGTCGCGCAGGGTGCGGGCCTTGCCGTCGCTCATGACGGCGATCACGCGCCCCAACTGGGTCGCGATGGATAGATCTCGGGTATGTGGTTTGGTCATGGTCTGGGTCCTTTGGTCAAACTGCCGGGTGGTCTAGGTCCGGCACTGGCAATGGTACGGGGCGCTACCCCCTGTGTCACTGGTTGGCAAGGCCCTCCTCTTCGAAGTTATCCACAGACCCAAACGAGACATCACACCGCAACGCCAGCACTGGCGCGGCTCTCAGCCGTGCGGCTTCCTCCGCCACTCGCTCCGGCGTCGTGCTCTGCACCAACCAATGCCCTGCGCCACGCTGCTGATCGGTGTATCCCAGCGCATCGATCTCGTCGGCCACCTCGAGCTGCACACGCTCCCCGCACCAACCCCGAACGGGCGGATAGATCACCACCCGGCAGAATTTCGCGGCCTTGACCGCGGCACTCACGTCAGGATTGAAAAAATCAGCCATCCCACCCCCCTTTCGCTGGCTTGGATTTGCTGCGTTCCACTTCTGCAGCATGTGCCATGCGCGCAACCTCTTGCTGGTCGATATTTGAGATCACCCCATCATGGAACTGGCAGTAAGCGGTTCCCGTCTTACCACCTCGGTTGAGCCTGACCAGCAACTCCATGACTCCTGCCATCGGGGAAGCCTCGTTATAGACCTCATCGCGATAACAGCCGATCCACACATCGCAATCCTGCTCGATCTGGCCGGTGTCACGGCTGTCGCTGGGAACCGGGCGTTTGTCTGCACGCTGCTCCAGCCCTCGATTGAGCTGAGTCAGCAGGATCACCGGGCAACCCATCTCCTTGGCTAGCATCTTGAGCGCCTTGGTTATCGCGCCGTAAGCCAGATCGTTACGCTCAGCCTTGTCGGCAGTCATCAGCGTCAGGTAGTCAACAGCGATCAGCCCGAGCTGACCGAACTGTCGCTTCAGCCGGCGACTCTCACGCACCACCTGGTGCACAGTCAGCCCAGGCAGATCTGCGATATGGAGTTTGGAGTTACCAAGCTCTGCGGCAACAGCGTAGGCCTTGTCCATCTTGCACTGGTCAGACATTGATTTCAGATGCTTGCCGGAGACACCGGACGCTTGCGATACCATGACCTCGAACAGCTCACCCCGTGTCATCTCCAGCGAAAAACCAACCACAGGGAGCTTCTTGACCAGCGACGTGTGGTTACACAGACTCGCCATCAGCGTGGTCTTGCCCATCTTCGGTCGAGCGCCGATACACACCAGCGCCGTAGGGCTGATCCCACCTGGGTAGAGCAACTCATCCAAGGACGCGATCCCCGTGGCATAACCGGTCATCTCCCCTGGGCGGCGGCTTGCCCGGCGATCCAGCTCATCACACCAGTCCCGCACGATTTCGCTGGCGTGTACCGCAATCCCGGTCACACCCCCAGAGCGCTTGGCATCGACCTCAGACAACAGCGACCCCATCGCAGCGAACCGCTCATCGGTGTTGCTGAATCCAGGCTCCATCATCGCCGCGATACAGTCATGCAGCTTGGCAACAGCGAAGCGCCGCTCTGCAGCGCTACGCACCATCCCCCCATAGGTCACGATGTTCGCCGCGCTTGGGGTGTTCTTGGCGATCTCGACTAGGTAGGCAAACCCGCCGGCAACATCGAGCTCGCCGTCCTGCTCGATACGGTGCTGCACTGTCATGATGTCAACCGGCTGCTTGGCGGCGATCAGTTGGGAGATCGCCCCGAAAATGATCTGGTGCGGGCGACTGTAAAAATCGCGTTCAGACAGGCCCAAGTCGTGGAACGAGTCAGCCCGCAGCATCAGCCCGCCCAGCACAGACTGCTCTGCCTCGAAGTTGTGAGGGGGCACAAACCCCATTGCATCACTCGTCATTGAACCGCCCCTCCCGCACGCCCAGATAACACCTCTCGGTCACCAAAAAATCCAAGTTCTTCGGCTTCCAGGCCGACTCGCCATCGCGGCGCGGGCGGCTCTCGCACATCCAGCGGCAGTTCTTGGCGATGAAATCCAAGTAGGCGCGCCAGCGGGTCTCGTCGAACTTGAACTTGGTCCAGAAGTTCCTGATTTTGGTTTTGCGAGAATCGGTCAGCTCACGGATGGCTGGCATCTCCGGCAGGATGTCGTGATAGGCATCCAGGATCGCCTGGTATGGTGTATTTTTCACTGGTCGCTTTTCGGGGGTTGCTGCTGGGGGTTCAGCGCAAGCTGATGCCCCATCAGTAGTTGTCTTTACTGTCTTTTGAATAGTGTCTTTTGTGTGTCCCTGTTTCGGGGAAACTCGATTCCCTGTTTCGGGGAAATTTTTATACCCTGTTTCGGGTAGCTTTTCCCTGTTTCGGGGAGCGTCAAAGTCCCACTCAGAAAGTACCTTGTTGGGTCCTATTTTTCGCCCTTTGTTGACCAGTATTCCCATCTCCAATAATTGGTTTTTGGCGGTGCAAACTCGGGTCTCCGGCAAACCGGTCATCTCGGCTATCTGCCCATTGGTGATGCGATCATGGGTCTGGTTAAAGCCATAGGTCTTGCGGATCACCGCCAGTACGACCTTGAACTGGTGCTTGGTCAAATCAGCGCCAATCAGCGCCTCGTAGAGCTCATTGGCAATGCGGGTATAGCCATCGTCAAGGTCTGCCACACGAACCTCCTGTGGGGTACTCTGTGGGCGTCTATCTGGAAACTTCAAAAGCGCCGCCATCTCACACCCCCAGCTCATCAGCAAGCTGGCGCACGGCCAGCTCGTACTCACGCTGGGATAACCCCATTGCTTGCAATTCCCGCTTCTTGAGCTCATAGAGCTCCCAGGTGGCAACGGATGAGGTGTTAACCATGAGCCACCTCCTGCTCGGTGTACTCACAGGTGGGGCACTCGTAGGTGCGGTCATTGGTGCCGGACTGCAGATCACTGCCGCACAGTGGGCAGTGGTTGAGGTCGTTCAGCAAGGGGTGGCCCCCATGGGCCATGGTTGAATTGGTCATTGTTGGGTCCTGTGGTGTTTAAGCTGCCCGCTGGTGAGGCGGGCAGGTGCTGCTTATGCGCTGGGTTGTGCTTCGGCACGCTCCAGGGTGCGGGCTTCCAGCTCGCGGGCCAGGCGGACGGCCTGGCGGTCGGTGCCGGCTGCGTGAGCGGTCGAGATCAGCGGCTCGTCGAGGGCTAGGGCCAGCTCGTGCATGACCGACTTCAGGATGATGTTGTCGCGATCGCTGACGTGCTGGGATGCCGGGCGCGGCGGACGTAATTGCATGGTCATGGGTTACCTCCCGAGGACAAAGTTGATGAGTTTTTGCAGGGGGCGCAGCGGGCGCTCCTCGTTGTAGGCGGCCTCGTCTGCTTGGCTGAACTGGAGCAGGCCGCGCTCGGGCAGGCCGGAGCCCTCCAGGATCTCCTCGACGGTCACGGGCGGAAAACCCTGCTCCAGCAAGCTCCGATTGGCCCGTTTAACGGCCCTCGCCAATATGGTGGGCTCGTGCTGAGATATGGCCTGGAGCAGGATCAGCAGCGAGGTGCGGGCAAATGCGGTTTCGGTCATGCCACACTCGGCGCCTACTTCCTGCCATACCTGGCGCTGAGCTGGGGTGCCGCGCACCCGCAGCGGGGAGCGGGTGCTCATATTTTCATGATCGGGGAGCGATACTCTTCCCATGGGGTTGGTCCTCTATGTTGGGTGGAAAAGCTGGCCGGTGGTCAGGCGGCCTGCTGGGTAGAATGGTCTTGCTCCTTGAGCAGGGGGTAATCCTCCAGGCCCAGCCGCAGCTCGCCGTTGCTGGCGATGACAAAGCTGACTGCATGCTGGGCAGGGATCACCTCCCCCCACTTCACGGCAAGACTGCGGGAAATACCGATCGCTTTCATGGCGCGGGCCATATTGCCGAAATAGCCGATTACTTCATGTTTCTTCATTGGTCTGGGTCCTGTGCATGGTGACATGCAAATGATGTCCTCTATAGAGAACGATGTCAATCTTCAACGTCTCCCAAAGTGATCAGTCAAGGAATTACAATTTAGTCTCTAAAGAGAACAAGAGGTTATTGATGAAAACTTTCGGGCAACGCCTTGAGGAAAAGCTGCAAGAGTTGGGCATCAGCATGTCTGAGCTTGCGCGCCGTACCGGCTTATCCAAGAGCGTGATTAGCAACACCATCAATAACCCGAATCGTGAAATGCGAGTGTCATCCCTGATTTCCATTGCCAGGGTGCTGAAGGTTGATCCCATATGGCTATACACCGGCCGCAGCAGTGGTGATCTGCTGAACGACATTCAGTTCAATTCGGATAAAGTGCCGGTCTGGACCTTGGATGACGTGGGGAACCTGGCAATAGATATGCTGCCGAACATGAATAGCGGGCGGTATGTGGTGGCAGAGAACCAAAGCCACAGCATTGCCATCGAGGCCACAAACGATCACCTATCAAAATCAGGCATTGTGGCCGGTGACATCTGCATCTTCAGCTTGGCTGACCGCACTCCAGAGGAGGGTGCTGTAATGCTGATCAGGCTCGAAAAGAATGATCAAGCGCGGCTGCTAAGGGCAATGTCGGGGATTGATGGATGGGTTTACGGTGTAGACGATCCAAGGCTTGGCACGGTCACATCCAGTGAGGCTATCGTGCTTGGCAAGTTGTCAGAACTGAGGCGCAACGAGATCAAGTAACCCCCCTCTCCTCTCCCTCCCCTTAACCCGCTTCGGCGGGTTTTTTGTTGTTCAAAAAAAATATCGTTTATTTTAGAGATCGGTGTTGACCAATCGTTCTCTAAAGAATACAGTTTGCACATCGTCCTCTTGAGAGAACGACCAAGGCCGAGAGCAACAAGGGGCAGCGTGGAAGGCGGCCAATCGTGGTGAAGGTTTTGGGAAGGATGACAAGGGGTAATGAGGCGGCACCTGTCATCGATTCCGCCTAGTTCGTAACAGCACGCGATGGCGCGCCTATCCGAACCGAGCTTGCTGGAAGGTGAGCAACCAACATCGGAGATTCGGCAAGTGGTATGCCACCTCATTTGGGATGAGGGCTTCACAGGTTCGATCCCTGTATCTCCGACCAAATTTCGACAACCAGCAACAGGACCCGGCCCCTGACCAGGGCAGAAGTGAGGCGCCTGACCAGCGCGTAAGAACGACAAAGCCCGCACAAGGCGGGCTTTGAAGGACTGGGGTACCACCCCAATCGGATGTTGCCAGGGGACCAACCCTAGCAACAGGACCCAGCATGACGAATCACGTGGGAATTAGCGAGGACCAACTCGCCAACAGGAGTGAATGTACCATGACCAAGCGCATTTTTTCCAGGGCCGCGAAACGTGCAGACCAGATTGTAACTGCCATCGCCGACCGCCTGAACGGTAACGCCGCCCGCCGCCGAGCCATCAAACAGCGCCTGCACCTGGCCATGATGGCCACCGAGCAACACCACATCATCGCCGCTCGTGCTGCCCAGAAGCGCACCGCCGGCATCACCAAGCACAGCGCCCTCCTCCACTGGCGGGCCGAGTTCCACCGCAACGCCATCTGACCCGGGTCTGGCGCTTCCCTCATAGCGCCGTAGCCAAAGCCTCTTTCTCAAGCACCGCAAGGATGCTTTGGCTTCGCTCACGCCAAATTCGGCTGGGCCTGCTCTTTAACAACCTGGAACCGGCTCACAACCACGAATCCCGATGCCGGTAGGGATGCGCCGATACCCCGTTCAATCCGGAAGGCGGTGCGTGAACGTGAACGCTGGCCACTCGCAACAGTGGCCAGCCTGGAGCCCCTTGCACCAGGGGGTTGCAGGCTGACAGCGTGCCCCAAACAGATCCATAATGCCCCCTTCGAAACAAGGAGGGGTTATGAAAAGAGTAAACGCCTGGCTTGGTGCCACAGTACTGCTCACATCTGGTGTTTCCGTTGCCGATGAATGGGCGTCCATGGCTATCACACCTGGGGTTGGTAGGCTTGAAGTGGTGAGCAATTACCTCATTTTCTCGTCAAGCAAGGATTACGAGGTTCAAATCCCAAACAAGATCCCGGATGGAAGACAAATCCAGATGCGCTACAAGAAAGATGGCGACTGGATAACTGGCAGCTTCTTTGTCGCCGGGATAAGCACCAAGGGTGACTTGTGCAGACTGCACAGTGAGCTGCCATCAAGGTTCAGTTCATCGGCAAGCGACACTATCTACGTAAAGTCATGCCGATATAAATAAGCATCGCGTTCCCATAACCAGACCAAGCCCAGCAACTGCTGGGCTTTTTCGTTTTTACAACCACAGGACCCAGACCATGAAACCACTGACCGAAGCCCAGCTGATGGGCTTTCGCGGCGCGATGGTGCCACCCACCCGCCGCAAGTACCACGTAGACGCTGCCCCATCCGCCGAACAGGCGCGGATGGCCCGCAACAAAGCCTCTGCCCGCCGCGCCATCGAGGAGTATCACGAACGGCGCACCCTGCGACTGGAAATGGAGATGTAGCCATGACCAACGAAACCGCACTGCTCGCTCTGCTGGAGAGCCAGGAGGCCGAGGCCAACGCCAAGGCCGAGTGGGTCGCCGAGTGGATCGCGGCCAACCGTCCCCTGCTACTGGCCGGGGAACTCGATACCGACCTGTCCACCCTGCTGGCCGAGGTGAACCACGACCAGGGCCTGCAGCTCAACCAGGCGATGTTCCTGCTGATGACCGAGGGCGATCCTGCCCCGCTGATGCAGCTCACCAAGCAGCTGATGGACGCCGCCCTGGCCGCCCTGGCCAAGGAAGAATGGGGTTGTCACCTCGCCGCCCTGCACGACGCCATGAGCGAGGAGCAATGGGAGCAGTACCAACACAGGAGCGCAGCATGAATGCCATCGCCGACACCTCCACCGCGCACCTGCTTGGCCGGGTGTTCGGCCTCTCCAACGAGGAGTACCACGCTGGCCCCGGGGTCAGCAAAAGCCAGCTCGACCAGATCGCCGAAAGCCCAGCCACCTATATCTGGGCCAAGAATGCCCCGGTAGATGAGGAGAAGCTCAAGGCCTTCGACATGGGCAGCGCCATCCACTGCCTGCTGCTGGAGCCCGACGAGTTCAAAGACCGCTTCATCATCGCCCCACCGTTCAACCGCCGCACCAACGCCGGCAAAGCAGAAGAGGCAGAGTTCCTGGCCAGCTGCGCCGAGCTGGGCAAGACGGTGATGGATGCCGAGGAGGGACGCAAGCTCTACCTGATGCGCGACAGCGTGATGGCCCACCCGGACGCCCGCTGGCTGCTGGAGCAGGAAGGGCACAGCGAGGCCTCCTTCTACTGGATTGACCCCCAGACCCAGGAGCTGTGCCGGATCCGCCCCGACCGCCACCTGAGCAATCACCCCATCATGATCGACGTGAAGTCGGTGGACGATATGGGGCGCTTCGAGCGCCATGTCGAGGACTTCCGCTACCACGTGCAGGATGCCATGTACTCCGAAGGCTTCCACCGGGTGATGGGCGAGGAGCCGGAATTCGTCTTTCTGGCTGTCAGCACCAGCGTGAACTGTGGCCGCTACCCGGTGCGGGTGCGCCCCCTGACGGATGACTGGAAGGATGCGGGCAAGGACCTGTTCCGCCGCGACCTCCATCGCTTCCACGACTGCCGGGTCAACAACGACTGGCACGACTTCAAACCCCTCCAGCGCCCAGCCTGGGCGACAAGGAAAGCAGCATGAGCAACATCACCAGCCTCAAACAGCAGGCGGCCGATAACTTCGCCGCCCAGTTCCCCATTCTTGTCCAGCGAGGCATCGACGAGCCGACCTGGAACGCCCTGTGCAACACCATCTACCCGGGTGCCAACCCCGATTCGGTGGTCATGGCCATCGACTACTGCAAGGCTCGCGGCCTGGACATTCTGCTCAAGCCGGTCCACCTCGTCCCCATGCAGGTGACTGATGCCCGCTCCAAGGAGAAAGTCTGGCGGGATGTACCTATGCCCGGGATCGGCATGTACCGGATCCAGGCCGATCGCTCCGGCAACTACGCGGGGGCCGATGAACCCGTGTTCGGACCGGATGTGACCGAGGAATTCCAAGACCCCTACAACCAGAGCACCAAGATCAAGGTCACCTACCCGCAGTGGTGCAAGTACACCGTCTACAAGATGGTCAACGGCCAGCGGGTTGCCTTCCACGCTCTGGAACGCTGGAAAGAGAACTACGCCACCCAGAGCGGCAAGACCGAGTGCCCCAACGCCATGTGGCGCAAGCGGCCCTATGCCCAGCTCGCCAAGTGCACCGAGGCGCAGGCGCTGCGCAAAGCCTGGCCGGAGATCGGTAGCGAGCCCACCGCCGAGGAGATGGAGGGCAAGGAGATCATCATCAACGAGATCCCAGGCAACCAGCCACAGCATGGCGCACCGGCAAAGAGCCGCACCCTGGATGCCATCCGCGGCCAGAGCACCGAATCGGTCACCCTGGAGCATGAGCAGATGGCCGAACCCGCCCAGGCGGACCACGCCAACGCCTACGCCGACCACTGCGCCGCCATCGAGGGGGCATGTGATACCACCGAATGGCAGCAGGCCTACACCACCGCCTGGACCTGGGCCAACGAAACCGGCGACCAGAACATCATCGCAGGTATCAAGCAGATCGCCGGCGAGCGCAAGAAGCAACTCAGTGCCGGGAACGGCGCCCAGCAATAACTCATCAGGCCCGCTCACTGCGGGCCTTTTCAATCCTAAGGACCCACCATGACCGAACAAGCCAAGACCGACAATACCCAAGCCCAGCTGGTTGTCATCGAACCCACCACCGCCGTCGCCCTGTTCACCGAGGGCCAGGGCGTGGCTGAACTGCTGGCCGATATCCGCCAGAAGGCAACCAGCCTGGTGCCCGACATTACCACCCCCAAGGGGCGCAAGGAGATCGCCAGCGTCGCCCATGCCGTTGCCCGCACCAAGACCTACCTGGACGGACTCGGCAAAGAGCTGACCGACCAGTACAAGGAGATCCCCAAGCGCATCGACGCCAACCGCAAAACCCTGCGCGACACCCTGGACACCTTGAAAGACGAGGTGCGCGCCCCGCTCACCCAGTACGAAGCGGCAGAGGAGGCCCGGGTGGCAGCACTGCAATCCCGACTGGCCCGCCTCAATGAACTGGGATCCTCTGCCAGCATCGAGATCGCCGCCGCCGACCTGCAGGTCATGCTGAATGAGGTCGAGCAGAACGCCCTGGACGACACCTGGCAAGAGCTGCTGCCCCAGGCGACCGTCGCCAAGGAGCTCGCAGCCAAGCGCCTCGGCGAGGCCCTGGCTGCCCGCCTGAAGTACGAAGCCGAGCAGGCCGAGCTGGAGCAACTGCGCCAAAAGCAGGCAGAACAGGATCGCATCGACCGCGAGCGCCTGATAGCCGAGCAGGCGGCGGAGCAAGCTCGCCGAGAGGAAGAGAATCGCCAGCGCCTGGAGCGTGAAGCCGCCCAGCACCGCGAGCAGGAGGCCCAACGCCAAGCCCAAGTCGCCAGTGAACGTGAAGAACAAGCCCGGCGCGATGCCGAAGCCGCCGAGCTGGCCCGCCAGCAGGCCGAAGCCAACGCCGCACGCATGGCAGAGGAGGCTGCTGCCCGCGCCGCAGAGCAAGAGCGTCAGCGCATCGAGCAGGAGCAGGCACGCAAGCAGCAGGAAGACGAGCGTCGCGCCGCCGACATGGAGCACCGCCGCACCGTCAACAACGCCATCCTGATGGACCTGATGGGCCTAGGGATCGATGAGGGGAAAGCCATCAACCTCATCAAGCACATCGCCAGCAACAAGATCGACCATCTGACCATCAACTACTGATCACCCGCCCCGCCGCCAACGGGGCCCTTGCAATCCCAGAGGACCAACCATGACCACGCTGAACCCCAGCGAGGCGACCAGTCTCGCCCTGAACACCCTCACCAGCCAGATCCGCAACATCCTGCTGATGCCGGACGCCCCGGCCAAGGCCGCCATCGGCAGCTTCGAAACCCTGCTCAACGCCAACCTGACCATGATCAGCGAGGCGGCCAACGCCCACATCGACGAGTTCAACACCCTGATCGGCGAGCTGGAAGGCCGGGATGGCGAGCTGTTCACCCAGGCTGCCCTGGTCAGCGAGCTGCGCCAGCAGGTTGCTGAAGCCGAGCAGCGCATTGCAGCAGCACGGCAAGAAGGCGCCGCCGAGCTGGAAGCCAAAGCAGGCGAGCTCTACAAGGCGCAGCGCGCCCTGAACGAGATTGAGGCCAAATTCAGCGCCCTGCAATTCACCTCCCGCCAGACCGATCGCCAGCTGGCTGACCTCAAGGCCATGGACCCGGCAGGAATGAAGCGCCGCATCAGGGAGAAAAACGACCAGCTGGAGCTTCAGCGCACCGCGATCGCCAAGCACAAGAGCAATGAGGCCGCCTACCGCGCCGAGGTGCTGAAACTCGAGCGCCGCATCAAAGACCTGCTGGATGCCATCAACGAGCAGGATCGTGAGCTGGAAAGCCGCCACGGCGTCATCATGGAGCTCGAGATCTGCCGTGATGCCAAGCTGGTCTGGTTCAAGCACCTTGCCAAGACCTACAAGGGCGAGGACGGCACGCTCTGGAATGTCTACCTGGTGGATCACGGCCTGCAGTCAAACCTCCCCTACCTCATCAATGACCTCAACTGGAAGCTGCACGCCATGAAATCCGATGGCTCCGGTTGTTCGGTCATGCTGAGCCAGTGGATGAACCCCATCTACCCGACGCCATATGGTGCTGGGGTACCGGACGAGATGACCCGGGATATCTTCGCCTTCATGCAGGAGGCGCTGGAGCAGAGCCACCCCCACCTGCAACCCCGCACCGAATGGGCCAAGACAGTCAGCATCCATGAATGCGGCCTACCGCCGCGCACCATCAAGCCGCTGGAAGAGGCCGGGATCGACACCCTCTACAAGGTGATGAGCCACCAGGGGAACAAGCTGGACAAGGTGAAGGGGATCGGCCAGAAGCTGGTCGGCCAGATCGTCTATGCCTGCGAGCTCAAGGTGAAGCTGTGGGAGGAGCAGTTCGCCGCCAGCAAGCAGGAAGAGCAACACCAGGAGGCAGCATGAGCCTCTACCGCCACCGCGGCATGGTGCAAGACCGCAAGACGAAACCGCTACTCCAACAACGCCAGCGAAAACGCGACGAGATAGAGCGCCGCCAGCTGGCCAGCCAGCTTGGCATCGACCCCAAGGAGGTGCGCTGATGGCAATCCTGATTGATAGCGGCACCCCGGCCAGCGACAAGAACTTCTGGGCCACCACCTGGGAGTGCTTTGCCGATGCGCAGGCGCTCTACGGACGCAACTTCGAGTGCGATATCGCCGCCGAGCCGCTCACTGCCAAGTGCAGCCACTACTTCACCAGCCACCTGCTGCTGGAAAAGCTGCTGGACTACCGCACCCGTGATGATGTTCGCGCCCAGATACGCGAGGCGGAGCAGGCAGGCACCATCTGTATGGGCATCGACAGCCTCAACCTTGACTGGCCAGAGCACTGGTGGTGTAACCCGCCGTTCGACCTGAAACCTGAGTTCATCACCCAGGCCCGCCAGCAGCAAGCCAATGGCAGGCCAGGGATGATGCTGCTGCCATACGAGCCGCTGACAACATGGTGGCGCCGCTTGCTGGCCGAGGATGTGATCATCTACGAGCCGGAT
Source organism: Aeromonas sp. QDB25 (assembly GCF_027707725.1). Classification (NCBI taxonomy): domain Bacteria; kingdom Pseudomonadati; phylum Pseudomonadota; class Gammaproteobacteria; order Aeromonadales; family Aeromonadaceae; genus Aeromonas; species Aeromonas sp. QDB25. Next base: position 20,372 of record NZ_JAPCIZ010000061.1, read on the forward strand.
GGCCGTTATCAGTTCTACGAGCGCGATGGCGCAACCAGAAAGAGCGGAGCCAACTTCGGTTGCGCCCTGATTGCCTTCCCCACCATGAAGGTGGGTGCATCCCCTCGCATCCCCTTTGTGCGCGGCATTGGCTCAAAGCGCGCGGCCTGATACCCCCAATCCATCCACCGCCAGCCATACAGGAACGGTGGATAACTCATAGGACTCCCATGCAAAAGACAGAAAGCCCCTACTGCGGTGCAGTAGTCATTGGGCTCGGTGTCGTCATGCCCGATCCCAAGCAGCCCGGCAAGTTCGTTCTGCCAGGCGGAATCACCTGCGACAGGCAAACCGCCGAGGCCGCAGCCAAGAAGATCCACGACCTGCAGGCCAAGAAAGCCCGCAACTAACCAACACAGGACCCAGACCATGTGGTTTAAAAACCTTCAAGTTTACCGCTTCACCCGCCCGTTCGAGCTGACCACCGAACAACTGGAAACCCAACTGGAGGCGTGCGCCTTCACCCCCTGCGGCAGCCAGGATATTTCCCGCTTCGGCTGGACCCGCCCACTCGGCAAGTTCGGCAGCACCCTGACCCATGCCGCCGCCGGCCAGATCCTCATCTGCGCCCGCAAGGAGGACAAGATCCTGCCGACCGCCGTCATCAAGGAGGCGCTGGCAGAGAAGGTGGAGGCCATCGAGTACGAGCAGGGTCGCGCCCTCAAGAAGAAAGAGAAGGAGGCCCTGAAAGAGGAACTGCTGCACACACTGCTGCCTCGCGCCTTCAGCCGCACCGCCAACACCTTTGCCTGGATCAACCCGGCCGACGGCCTGCTGATGGTCGATGCCTCCTCCGCCAAGAAGGCGGACGATGTGCTGGCTCTGCTTCGCAAGTCCATTGGCAGCCTGCCGGTGGTGCCGGTGGCGCTCAAGAACCCACCCGAGATCACCATGACCGAGTGGCTGCAAGAGGGAAACCTGCCGGCAGCTTTCACCCTGGAGGATGAATCCGAGCTACGCAGCGCCATGGAGCACGGCGGGATCGCCCGCTTCAAACAGCAAGACCTGATGACCGACGAGGTGAAAAATCACCTGGCCAACGACAAGCTGGTCACCAAGTTGGCCCTGAACTGGGGTGAGCGCCTCAGCTTTGTGCTGGGCGACGACCTCTCCATCAAGCGCCTCAAATTCAGCGAGGACATGCGCGAGCAGAACGACGACATTACCAGTGAAGATCCGGCCGCCCGCCTGGACGCGGACTTCGCCCTGGTGACCGGCGAGCTCTCCCAGTTCATCCCGGCCCTGCTTGCCGCTCTGGGCGGCGAGGAATGAATGGGTGCGCTTCAGAGAACCAATTATCCAAACAGGGTTAACCCTAGAAGAGGCGGTGAACGTGAGGGAGCGATATCTACTCATCAATCCCGGCGCCCGGGTCACCATCGACAGCCAACCCGATAACCCCCAGCTCAAGACCCTGATAGCCCACCTCCCCGTCCTGCCGTTCAGGCAAGTCATGGATCCCGGCTTTATCGGGTACCGGGGCTGGCGAGCATAACCATAGCCCCGGCAAGTCCGGGGCTTCCAATTCAAGGACTCACTATGGCGAAAATCTACATAGCCGGGCCTATCTCAGGCCTGCCGAACTTCAACCGCGACGCCTTCAATGCCGAGGCGCACCGCCTGCTTGGCCTGGGCCATGTGGCCCTAAACCCGGCGATCCTGCCGGATGGGCTGGAGCAACACGAGTACATGGCCATCTGCATCGAAATGGTCAAGATGGCCGATCAGTTGGTCATGCTGCCTGGCTGGGAGCGCAGCGCCGGCGCCAGAGCAGAGCACGCACTGGCCATCAAGCTCGGCAAGGCCATAATCCTCCCCGTGCCGCACTTGGCTGACGAGGTGGCGGCATGACCAGACAGCGGGCCGCCGGGCTCGCCATCCTGGCGCTAAACACCCTGGCCGCACTGATGGTGCTGACCCTGCTGTAATCGCGGCCCTTCCTTCAATCCACCCGGCGCCCCATCCTCTGGGACAGGAGGGCCACGCCATGCAGCAACTTCAACTGACCATCGATCAGGACAGCCAGCTTCTCAACGAGCTGGTCAGCGCCGTGCGCTCCCCCACCCTTTCCCGATCGGCCAAGCTCGCCGAGATCGGCCGCATCCTGGCGCACTTCGACCTGCCCATCGAAGCGCCCCGGGTTGCTGGCCAGCTCTGGAGCGCCACCGAGCTGGGCAAGGAGCTGGGGGTAAGTGCCCAGGCCATTGGCCGGCTGGCCAACCAGCACCAACTCAAACGCCCGGCGTTCGGGGAGTACCGCCTTGACCAGGCGGTCAGCAGCAGGAAGCAGGTGGAATGCTTCCTCTACAACCGAGCGGGCCGGGATGAAATAACCAGACTAATGAGGACCAACAACCATGGGAACAGCAGCAGACCCGGCGCAAACCCACATTCAGGGCCAGCTCATCATAATGAGAATGCCTGACGCCATCCCGCTCAGCACCTACCTGAGCACTATCGAGCTCACCGACCGGGACACCATCAACAAGCGGATCCAGCGCGGTATCTGGCAGTTGGGGGTGCACATCGTCAACGTGGACGGGGTAAAGGAGCGTTGGGTCAACATCGCGGAGGTAACCAAGTGGGCAATGAAAAACAGCTCCCACGCGGCGTAACGGTCCGCGGGGATACGATCAACATCACCTTCACGTTCAAGGGGGTTCGCTGTCGCGAGCCCCTCTCCAACTTGCCGAACACCACCGCCAACGTGCGTTACGCCTCCCGCTTGCTCGGGGAGATACAAGGCAAGATTGAGCGTGGCCAGTTCGCCTACGCCGACTACTTCCCGAAGTCCAAGAAGCTGCGGATGTTCGGTGGTGCCTCGATCGCCGCCAAGGTGGCCGATTACCTGGACGAGTACCTGCAGCGATGTGAGCGCCGGGGGCTGAGCCCATCCACAATGGTTGGGTACCGCAAATGCCACAAGGCGCTGGCCGACCTGCACGGGATCACCGTCTCGGAGCTGACACCCGCCCAAGTGAAAAACTGGCTGATCCGGGGGGGCACTACCGCCAAGACAGCGCGCAACCGGCTGTCGTTCCTGCGCAGCGCAATCGACGAGGCTGTCACGGATGGTTTGCTCGCATCAAACCCTGTTTCGCTGGTGACCGTTTCCCGATATTTGGACGGGAGTTCAGTTCCCGAACAAGGAGCCAAGGACGTGGACCCCTTCACCCCGGAGGAAGTGGCCGCCATCATCTCAACAGCCCACGGCATCAATGAGCAGTGGGCCAACCTGTTCTCCTTCGCTTTCGCAACCGGGATGCGGCCGTCAGAGCTGTGCGCCCTGCGCTGGGAGGAGATCGACTGGGTCGGTAACACCGTGCAGGTGTCGCGCGCCAAAGTGGTCGGGGTCATCAAGACCACCAAGACCAGGGCCGGGACTCGCACCATCGAGCTGACCAGCGAGGCGCTGGCGGCGCTGACCAGCCAGAAGCGCTTCACCTTCATGCGGGGGGAGTATGTCTTTGACGACCCCAAGCTCAACCAGCCCTGGGCCGGGGCCGACGCCATCAGGAAGAAAGCCTGGCTCTACACCCTCAAGCGGTCCGGCGTTCGCTACCGCCACCTCTACCAAACCCGCCACACCTTCGCCACCGCCAACATCAGCCGCGGCTGCAACCTGTTTTGGCTCTCCACCCAGATGGGACACAAGGGGCCAGAAATGCTGTTTCGGCACTACGGATCCTACCTTGCCGAGTACGACGGCCAGACAGCAAAAGCGCCAATCCTGATCCAAAATCCAACCGGAAAATAAAAAAGCCTTATAGTTCAATTGGTAAAGCTGCACAGTCCGGGGGTTCAAATCCCCCCAGCTCCACCAAATAATGTTCCGAGCAGGAACGAGAAAGACCAGAAACCCGCATAGCATAAGGCTTTGCGGGTTTTTTGTTGTCCGAGATAGTCCAAGGAAGTCGCCTAGAGCCAGCTCAAAGAGTAACATGTGCGG
>NZ_JAPCIZ010000062.1:0-24255 GCF_027707725.1 Aeromonas sp. QDB25
GGTGAACAACAAGATCAAAGTGATAAAGCGCATGGCATATGGATTTAGGGACTCAGAATACTTTTTTCTGAAAATCAAGGCGGCCTTCCCCGGAAAGCCGCGATGAACCTCTTTTTTGTGCGCGGGGCCTGGTCTCAGGCCACGGCAACCAGCTTCTGCTTCTGGGCGCTGTCCAGGATCAGGATGCTCGCCTTGGGGAAGAAGTTGAAGGTGGACGCGGAGGCCCAGGTGTAGGCCCCCATCACCCGACCCACCACCAGCTCGCCGATCTCGAGATCCGGCAGCATGATGCTGTCGCGGATGACGTCCACGCTGTCGCAGGTGGGGCCGGAGAGCACCGCATTGTGCAGTTCGCCATGGGCATAGGGCGTGCTCACCGGGTAGGTGACGTGGTCGTAGAGCTGGCCGTTGTAGCTGCCGTAGAGACCGTCATCCAGGTAGTACCAGATCTTGTCGCCGCGGTGGGCCTTGCCCATCACGCTGGAGACCGAGGTCATGGCCGGCGCGCTGATGAAGCGGCCCGGCTCGGCAATCTTCTGTACCGTGGCGGGCAGCTTGGCCAGGGCCTCGCGGATCGGGGCGCAGAAACCGTCGATGTCGAACTCGCCGCCGTCATAGTCCACCGGGAAGCCGCCGCCGATGTCCAGCACCCAGGGCTTGAGCCCGAGCTCCCAGGCCTGCTCCATGATCTCGCGGCAGGCGTCGATGGCCTGCACGTGGCGACGGGCGTGGGGCACCTGGGAGCCGACGTGGAACGACAGCCCCATCACCTTGATCCCCTTGGCCTGGGCCAGTTGCAGCAACGGCAGTGCCTGCTCCGGGGTGCAGCCGAACTTCTTGGAAAGATCGACCTTGGTCTCGGGGTTCGGGAAGCTGACCCGCAGCAGCAGTTTCACTTCATCCTTGTAGGGCAGGAACTTTTCCAGCTCCAGCGGGTTGTCATAGACAAACACGGTGCAGCCGAATTCCAGGGCATAACGGATGTCGCTGTCACGCTTGATGGGATGGGTATGGATGCAGCGTCCCGGGCGAACCCCTTGGCTGCGCACCAGATCCACTTCGCCATTGGTGGCCAGATCGAAACAGGCCCCCTCTTCCTTCAAGACAGAGACCACCGCCTCGTGGGGCAGGGGCTTGAGTGCATAATGCAAGCGCACATCGGGCAGGGCGGCCGCCAGGGCCCGATACTGTTTGCGGACGGCTGCCTTGTCGAGCAGCAGCAGGGGGGAGCCGAATTGTTCAACCAACTGACGGTAATCTTGTGCGACCAGGGTCTCGTTCATTCTCTTTTGATAGTCCTTAGGGGGCGTGATATGCCCAAGCCATATGCGATTGAACCGGCGACGGCCGGCTCAGGCGAGCGGTCCGGAGGGACCCACCAGGCACATTGCATAAGTTCCTTGCAAAGTGCTTAGTTATGCGCGGGATTATCGGCTTATTGAGTTTGTGTGCAAGCATTTTGATTGGATATGTCGGCAAGTTTTTCTGGTCGAGACGAAACAGGCTCTTGATACGGGGAGCGATCAGGGCCGTGATGGGGAGCACCTCCGAAGGGAGCTTGATAAGCTGTTGATAGTTAACGAACTAATAACATCAGGCCTGGGGGTTGAGGCCAGGTAAAAAGGGGGCGCCGGGGCCAGGGAGTGCGAGACAGCTCACATTTTTTGGATTATCATGCCCGCTTCCTGATCCAAACTAGTTCGGATGAAGGTAGCAGGAGAGCGATGGGCAACCATCCACCGAAGAAGTGAATCTTTCAGGTACCGGGCAACCGGTGTGGACTGCTACTGGACGATACTCTGGAGAGACCCGTTGAATCGGGCGCCGAAGGAGCAAGGCACCGTGATTGCATCGCAATCTGGCGCCGGAAACTCTCAGGCAAAAGGACAGAGGGGATGGGATGGTTGTACCTGAGCTTGAAACTGTTCACGGTCTGTAACGAGAGGTCGTCAGCAAGGTAAAGAGCAGCGCAGGAACCGGAGTGTATGTAAATACATGAGGCTTTCGAGCAGCGCATGAGCCTTGATCACGGCCTCGCAGCAAGAGTGTGAACACGTTTTTGGCCCGCATCCGATCGCCTCTGGCCGATCGCGACACCTATGGGAAGATCATCCTTCTCCTCCTTAATCGTTGTTTTTTAAGGAGGATGCATGTCATTAATTCAATCGGCGCTCGCCGCCATCGATAGCTTTATCTGGGGTCCCCCCCTGCTGATCCTGCTGGTCGGGACCGGTATCTATCTCACCTGGCGATTGGGTCTGCTTCAGATCGTGCGTTTGCCGCTGGCCCTCAAGCTGGTCTTTGGCCGCGATCAGGGGCAGGGCAAGCAAGGGGATGTCTCCAGCTTTGGTGCCCTGTGCACCGCCCTCTCCGCCACCATCGGCACCGGCAACATCGTCGGGGTCGCCACCGCCATCAAGCTCGGCGGCCCGGGCGCCCTGTTCTGGATGTGGATGGCCGCCCTGTTCGGCATGGCCACCAAGTACGCCGAGTGCCTGCTGGCGGTGAAATATCGCCAGCAGGACGCCAACGGCCAGATGGCAGGTGGCCCCATGTACTATCTGGAGAAGGGGCTCGGCTCCAGGCCGCTCGCCAAGCTGTTTGCCCTGTTCGGCATCGGCGTCGCCTTCTTCGGCATCGGTACCTTCCCCCAGGTCAACGCCATCAGTGATGCCATGAGCCTCTCCTTCTCGGTACCCCGTGAAGTGACCGCCGTGGTGCTGACCCTGATCGTGGCGCTGGTGACCCTGGGGGGTATCCAGTCCATCTCCAGTGTGTCGAGCAAGGTGGTGCCCTTCATGGCCATCTTCTACATCGTCGCCTGTGCCGGGGTGCTGGTGAACAATGCAGGCGCCCTGCCCGATGCGGTCATGCTGGTGATCGGGAGCGCCTTCACCGGCCATGCGGCCACCGGCGGTTTCGTCGGCGCCGGCATTATGCTGGCGATCCAGTCCGGGGTGGCGCGCGGGGTCTTCTCCAACGAGTCGGGCCTGGGTTCGGCCCCCATCGCGGCGGCGGCGGCCAAGACCGATTCCTGCGTGGAGCAGGGGCTGGTCTCCATGACCGGCACCTTCATCGACACCCTCATCATCTGCACCATGACCGGCCTGACGCTGGTGGTGACCGGGGTGTGGAGCGGCGATGCAAGCGGTGCGGCCATGACCAGTCTGGCCTTTGCCCAGGGGCTGGATGCCCATGTGGGCCAGTATCTGGTGAGCATCGGTCTCTTGTTCTTCGCCTTTACCACCATCCTTGGGTGGAACTACTACGGCGAGCGCTGCACCGAGTACCTGTTCGGGGTGAAGGCGATCAAACCCTACCGCCTCATCTATCTGGTGCTGGTGGCGAGCGGTGCCTTCCTCCATCTGGACCTGATCTGGCTCTTGGCCGACATCGTCAACGGCCTGATGGCGGTGCCCAACCTCATCGGCCTCATCGGCCTGCGCCACGTGGTGATTGCCGAGACCCGCGCCTACTTCAGCCGGGACCGGGATACGGAGTCCGAGCCCGAGCCGCAGACGGCCTGATGAGAAGCGGGCCTGCGGGAAGTCCTGTCAGCGGGCCCCTGTCCATGGCGTCAACCGGGATCCGGGCTGGGATGGCAAAACCCGGGGCTTGATCCCGGATCTTCTGATAATATCTGTGCGAAATACGCAAAAGCCACGACGCTCATCGTGGCTTTTTTGCATTTTACGCAATGAATGGCAGCGCTTGTTGCCCCCAGGTGGTCAGGGAGAGGGAATATCTCCGGAAAGCCGCTGCGCCAGCGCACTGCTCACCCGGCTCACCAGGGCCGCCTCATCCCCCTGCCAGCCAATGGCGTGGGCCAGGGTGGTGGAGGTGCCCGGAGCAAAGCGCAGCTCGCCCCCGGCCAGTTCGTAGAAGCGGCTCGCCATCCGGGTGCCCTCGTCCACATCCCCCGCCACCAGCAGCATGGCCTGGGCCAGCACGGCGCCGTCGTGATCCCGGCCCGGCGCCAGCCAGCGCTGGGCGGTGCCGGTCACCTTGCGCCCCCCGATCACCAGGTTGTACTGGCCGTCGCAAAACGAGCCGGGCACGAAGTCGTAGCTGCCCGCAAGACCGTATTCCTCCAGCAGGGCGAGCAGGGGCGCCCCCAGCAACCGGTAGTAGTGGGCCAGATCCTGGGTGGTGCGGGGCAGCATGAGGGAGAGGTTGAGGATGCCGGCGCCGTGGGGCACGGCGGTGCCGCCGCTGTCGCGCACGAACACCGGCCAGCCCTCGGCAGCAAGCTGCTCGCAGGCGGCCTGGTAGCGGGGCAAACGGGTGTCCTTGCGGGTGACGATGAGGCATTGGGGGCCCTGCCAGAGGAGGGCCCTGGGCTCGCCGTCACCGGCGCACTCCCGCAGCCAGCGCTGCTCCTCGGCCAGGATCTGGTCGGGTGTCTGGTGGGCGAGCGGCGGGGGCAGCAGGGTATAAGGCATGAAAGGCATCCTTTGGCAGAGGCTGCCAAGCACAGTACGCGCGGGGGCAAACAAGGTAAAGCCCCGCGTGGCGGGGCTTTGGTGCAAGGATGGCGGAGTGTCAGGCCTGTGCGGCGGCGCGCCTGGGCAGCAGCAGATTGAGCAGGATGGCGGTGAGGCCGCCGGTGGCGACGCCGTAGGAGAGCACGCTCCTGGCCAGCTCCGGCAGGTGTTGCAGCACCTCGGGCACCTGGGCCACTCCGAGACCCATGGCGAGCGACACCGCCAGGATCATCAGGGCGCGGCGGTCCAGCTCCTCCCGGGAGATGATGCGCACCCCGGCGGCGGCGATGGTGCCGAACATGACGATGGTGGCGCCGCCGAGCACGGGTTCAGGTATTTGTTGCACCAGGCTCGCCACCGCCGGGAACAGGCCGAGCAGGGCCAGCATGGCGGCGATGAAGAGGCCGACATGGCGGCTGGCCACCCCGGTCAGCTGGATGACGCCGTTGTTCTGGGCGAAGGTGGACATGGGGAAGGTGGAGAAGACCGCCGCCAGCATGGAGTTGGCGCCGTCGGCCAGCACGCCCCCCTTGATCCGCGCCATGTAGACCGGCCCTTCCAGCGGCTCGCCGGAGATGTCGGAGGTGGCGGTCATGTCGCCGATGGCCTCGAGCGCCGTCACCACGAAGATGATGGCGAGCGGCACGAACAGCTGCCAGTCAAAGCCGAGCCCGTAGTGCAGCGGAACAGGCACCATCATCAGCGGGCCGTCGAAGGTGGGGGCGCTCACTTTGCCCAGCAGCAGTGCCACCGCATAGCCCGCCAGCATGGCGATCATGATGGCGGAGAGGCGCAGCCAGGGATTGCGACTGCGCTGCATCAGCACGATGAGGCCGAGCACCAGCAGGGAGAGAAAGAGGTTGGTGTGGCTGGCGAAGCTGCCGTCCGCCAGGGCGCCGTAGCCGCCCCCCATGCTGATGAGCCCTACCTTGATGAGGGTCAGGCCGATGAGCAATACCACGATGCCGGTCACCAGCGGGGTGATGATCCGTTTGACCAGGTGCAGGAAGCGGCTCATGACGACGATGGTGAGGGCCGCTGCCAGCATGGTGCCGAACAGGGTGCCCAGCAGATCGTCGGTGGGCATGGCCGCCTGCTTGAGGGCGAGGCCGGAGGCGATGATGGGACCGAGGAAGTTGAAGCTGGTGCCCTGTACCGAGAGCAGGCCGGAACCGAGGGGGCCGAAACGGCGGGTCTGGATGAAGGAGGCGATGCCGGACATGACCAGGGACATGGAGACGATGTAGCGGGTGTCGTCGGCGGGGAGGCCGAGGGCATTGGCGATGATGAGGGGCGGGGTGATGATGGCGACAAACATGGCGAGCATATGCTGCAGGGCGGCGAACAGGGTCTGGGGCAGGGGGGGGACATCCTCGATGCCGTAGACCAGTTCGCTGTGGGCTCGCCTGGGGGGATGGGCCTCTCGGATGGCGCTTGGGGCGGCAGCCTGTTCCATAAATACCTCGAATGTGTGGGGGGATGGGAGAAAATTGGGCGCTATTTTAGTGATTGGTATCGCGCTTTCCAGCGCTAATTGAGCGCAAACTCGTTTATTTCTCGATGGGTTGAAACGTTTTCCTGTGGCGATTAAGATCCGCCGGTTTGTGTGAGACCGATCCCTCACAAAGGGGAGGGAGGCTGATGCATCAGGATGGGGACGGTGTAGAATGAGCCCTCGGTTCGAAGATGGAGACTCTGGATGCTGAAGCTGTCGGAGTTCTGGAGTGCCCGCGCCCACTCCGAAGATTTTACCCTGACCCGGATGGGCTTCATGACGGTGCGGCTGCGGCTGCTCACCTGTCTGCTGATGGCGGGGCTCCCGAGCTGGGCCCTGGTGGACTGGCTGACCCTGCCAGCCATCCAGTTCGAGGCGCTGTTCCAGGTCAGGATCTTCTGCCTGCTGGCCCTCTCGCCCCTCATCCCCCTCTCCTATCTCATCCACTTCAAGCGCGAGCGCATGAAGCTGGCGCTGGGCTACCTGATGGCGGTGATGATGCTCTTCTCCCTCATCTGCCTGCACAGCTTCGGCGCGGATCAGGAGATGCAGGCGGGCTACATGGCCTTCCCCTATCTGCTCATCAGCCTGTTCGCCATCTTCCCCATTCCCCTCTCCCTCAGCCTGCAACTGGCGGGGGGCATTCTGGCCACCATGCTGGCGGGCAACTGGCTGCTGGTGGGCCAGCCCCTCTGGAGCGTGCAGACCCTCAACCAGGTCTGGCTGCTGGGGCTCTTTGCCATCGCCAGCGCCTGGGTGCAGTGCGGCCAGCTCAACATGCTGTTGCAACTCTATCGGGAATCCACCACGGACGAGCTGACCGGCATGATGAACCGCCGCCTGCTGATGAAGCAGCTCGAGAAGGCGAGGGCCGCCATGATCCGCAAACAGGCTCCCTTCGCGGTGCTGCTGCTGGATCTGGACCGCTTCAAGCGCATCAACGACACCTTCGGCCATCTGGCGGGGGATGCGGTGCTCAAGGAGGTGGCGGCCACCCTGTCGGAACAACTGGAGCCCGGCATGGTGCTCGGGCGTTACGGCGGGGAGGAGTTTGCCATCCTGTTGCCCGGTTGCACGGATCTGGCACAAGCCAAGCGGGTGGCGGAGCGGCTGCGGGTCGCGGTGGAGGCGAGGTTGGTGAAAAGCCCCACCTCCGACGAGCTGCTGGAGGTGACGGTGAGCATCGGTCTGACCCTGGCCCAGCGTGGCGAGGGGGTGGAGGATCTGCTCAACCGGGCGGACGAGTGCCTCTACATGGCCAAGATGGCGGGTCGCAACTGCGTGGTGGCCGAGGCCGGCAAACCCGCTGGCGATGCAGGGCGCACAAAAACGGATGCCGCCTGAGGGCGGCATCCGGTGATGACGGGGCTGGCGTCAGGCCAGGGTGTATTTGCCGGAGAGCTGCTGGGCCAGCAGCTTGAACATGTTGAACACCGCCATGGTCTTGCCGGTCGGGGTGCCGTCCTCTGCCAGGAAGAACTCCCCCTTGAACACCAGAATGTCCCCCTTCTGCTCCACCGAGTCGGCGCGCATGCCGTGGATGAAGTCCTCGTGTTCACGAATGATCTTGTTGGCCATCTCCAGCAGGGCAGTCTCGGTGATCCGCTCTTTTTGTGGTTGCATGCTCGTCTCCTTAAACGACTACTGGGCAGGGGCACAAGGGTCGGCATGGCCGGCGCACCCCGCCTCTGATTGAAGAGGGGGCCAGCATACTGCAAAGCGGGATTTTCTGTCATTGATATGACCCCGCATTTTCCCGCTTTGCGCTCTTCCCTTATCCCAGCACCAGATTGCGCAGCCAGCGGCGCTGGCGAATGCGGCGCTGCACCAGCAGCACTTTGGAGAGCTCCTCCAGCAGGACCACCGCCACTACCCAGGAGAGGGGCCAGCCCAGCAGGCTGACCGCCACCCAGGCCAGCGGCAGGCCGATGCACCACATGCCGACGATGTCGATGAAGATGCTGTAGTTGACGTCCCCCCCCGAGCGCAGCACCCCGACGATCCCCACCATGTTGAACACCTTGAGCAGCATGCCCAGACACATGATGGCGAGCACCTGGCCAGCCTCAGTCATCAGCTCGCCCGGCAAGTTGCCGACCCATTGCAGCAGGCTGCCCTGCATCAGCCAGACGGCGGTCCCCACCAGCAGGGCGCCGACGGGGGCAAGCAGCAGGAAGAGCTGGGAGTGCTGCCAGGCCTCGTCATACTCCTCTGCCCCGAGCCGGTGACCGAGCAGGGTGGAGCAGGCCACCGCCAGCCCGAAGAAGAGGGAGATGAGGATGCTCTCCAGCGTGCCGAGGGTGGTCATGATGGCCAGGGCGTCGGTGCCGAGGTGCGCGTAGAGGAAGCCGTAGAGCAGCATGCCGAAGGCCCAGAGCCCGTCGTGCAGCAACAGCGGCAGGGCGATCAGGGTGAAGCGCACCACCTCCTTGCGCCTGAAGGCGGCGAGCCAGTCTTGCTTGCGCGGGATGATACGGGGCTCGGCACGCCACACATAGGCAAGCAGCAGCGCGGTCTGCAGCAGGCGCGAAAGGGTGGTGCCCCAGGCGGAGCCGGCTACACCCATGGCCTCGGCGCCGAAATGGCCGAAGATGAGGGCATAGTTGAGGATGACGTTGGCGATGATGGCGATGATGCCGATGCGGGTCGGCGCTGCGGCATTGCCCACCGAGCGCAGGGCCGACTCCAGGGGCACCACCACGGCGGTGCAGAGGATGGTGGCGCCGGTGATCATCAGGAACTCGTCGGCCAGCTCGCGCAGCGCGGGCTCCTGGCTGGCAAACCCGAGCACGCTGCCCGGTGAGAACACATAGACGAGGGCAAAGGGCAGGCTCACCGCCAGGGCGCCCACCAGGGCCAGGGCCAGGGAGCGGCGCACCCCGGCCATCTCGCCACGGCCGAAATATTGTGCCGCCAACACCGAGACCCCGCCCGAGAGCCCCGCTATCACCAGCAGATTGAAGAAGAAGACCCGGTTGCCCAAGCCGACCGCCGCCACAGCCGTGGTGCCGAGCTGGCTCACCATCATGATGTCGATGAGGCCGAGCAGGGAGAACATCATGGATTGCAGCGAAACCGGCAGGGCCAGTCGCCACAGTCGCGTCATGAACTCGCGATCGGTGGTTTGTTTTAAAATCGCTTGCCAATAATTCATTTATGTTAACCGGGTTTGTGAAAATCAGGGTTTGTCGTGGGTATGATAGGGGTGATATCGGGAGGCTTCACTGTGAGCCCCTCTCGGCTTTCTTGTGCAAAACTATCCTGTTGAGGTGCTATGCCATTTATCAACGAGTGTCTGGAAATCGCCCCGGCCTGCGAAGAGCGGATGCTGGGACGCGAAGGGCTGCCCCTGCTTGGGGAGGCGGGCGTCTTCCTGACCGGCCTCTCGACGATACGGGAGCACTACCTTATCCGCCGCAACCGACCGGAGTTTCATATCCTGATGGTGAGCCATGACGAGGGGGGCGCCCTGCTCACCGATGGCGGGGAGCAGCCCATCCCGGCGGGAGCCCTGGTCTTTCTCCCGGCCGCCGTGCCCGGGGGCCTCAGGCTGGTGGGGGAAGCCTGGCATACCAGTTGGATCCTGCTGGACGACGTGCCTCGCTGGCAGCATCTGCACCGGCTTGGCCATCGCATCTGGCAGGGGGAGGAGGGGGAGCAGCTCTACCATCTGCTCAGTCTGATGCAGGGGGAGGGAATACGTTCGCCACTCCAGCCCCAGCTGCTGAGCCTGCTGCTGGCGCTCTTGGAGCGGACCCTGCAGGGGGAGGTGCGCGGCACGCCGGAGTTGCGGCTACAGGCGCTGTTTCGGCGGGTGGAGGCACGTCTGGACGAGCCCTGGAGCGTGGCCCTGCTGGCCGACCAGATGGCCTGCTCGGTGCCCCATCTGCACCGGCTCTGCCAGCAGGTGTTCGGCATGGGCCCCATGGCCTGGCTCACCGGACTTCGCATGAACAAGGCGCGCCAGTTGCTGCTCTACACCAACTGGCCGCTGGCCGAGCTGGCGGCCCGGGTCGGATACAGCGACGGCGCCAACTTTGCCAACCGTTTTCGGCGTCTGACGGGTCAGACTCCGGGGGCCTTTCGTCGACTGGGTCGCAAACCTTTCGCAAGGGAGGTGCAAACCCTTTGAAATTGTTGGCTCAAGCCCATAGGATCGACGGGCCACACAGTCAAGGTACAGATCCATGTTTGAAGATAATAATCAGAAACGTCCCCTCTACATTCCCTACGCAGGTCCAGCCCTGCTGGAGACGCCGTTGCTCAACAAGGGCAGCGCCTTCACCAGCGAAGAACGCAGCAGCTTCAATCTGGAAGGTCTGCTGCCCCAGAACATCGAAACCATCGAAGAGCAGGCAGAGCGTGCCTATCGCCAGTTCATGGCGTTTGGCAACGACATGGACAAGCACATCTATTTGCGCAACATCCAGGATACCAACGAAACGCTCTTCTACCGCCTGCTGAACAACCACCTTACCGAAATGCTGCCGGTCATCTACACCCCGACGGTCGGCAAGGCGTGCGAGGAGTTCTCCAACATCTATCGTCGTGCCCGGGGCCTCTTCATCTCCTATCCGGACAAGGACAGGATCGATGACATGCTGCAAAACGCCACCAAGCAGAACGTCAAGGTGATCGTGGTCACCGACGGCGAACGCATCCTGGGCCTCGGGGATCAGGGCATCGGCGGCATGGGCATTCCCATCGGCAAGCTCTCCCTCTACACCGCCTGTGGCGGCATCTCCCCGGCCTACTGCCTGCCGGTGGTGCTGGATGTGGGCACCAACAACCAGCAGCTGCTGAACGACCCCTTCTACATGGGTTGGCGCCATCCGCGCATCTCCGGCGAAGAGTACGACGAGTTCGTCGATGCCTTCATCCAGGCGGTCAAGCGCCGCTGGCCGGACATCCTGCTGCAGTTCGAGGATTTCGCCCAGGGCAATGCCACCCCACTGCTCAACCGCTACAAGGATGAGCTGTGCTGCTTCAACGATGACATTCAGGGGACCGCCGCGGTGACCCTGGGCAGCCTCATCGCCGCCTGCAAGGCCTCCGGTGCCAAACTCTCCGAGAAGCGGGTCGCCTTCCTCGG
Source organism: Aeromonas sp. QDB25 (assembly GCF_027707725.1). NCBI lineage: Bacteria > Pseudomonadati > Pseudomonadota > Gammaproteobacteria > Aeromonadales > Aeromonadaceae > Aeromonas > Aeromonas sp. QDB25. Next base: position 11,072 of record NZ_JAPCIZ010000062.1, read on the forward strand.
GGCGGGCAGTGCCGGGTGCGGCATCGCCGAGCAGATCGTGGCGCAGATGAAGGCCGAAGGGCTGACCGACGCCGAGGCGCGGGGCCGGGTCTTCATGGTGGACCGATTCGGTCTCATCACAGACAAGATCCCCAACCAGCTCGACTTCCAGCGCAAGCTCTCCCAGCCGGTCGAGCGGATCAAGGAGTGGCCGGTGGGGGACAACATCTCCCTGCTGGAGGTGATGGAACACGGTCGCCCGGACATCCTGATCGGGGTCTCCGGCCAGCCGGGTCTGTTTACCGAAGAGGTGGTCAAGACCATGCACAAGCACTGTGCCCGTCCCATCATCTTCCCGCTCTCCAACCCCACTTCCCGGGTGGAAGCCACCCCGGCGGATCTCATTCGCTGGACCGACGGCCAGGTGCTGGTCGCCACCGGCAGCCCGTTCGCACCGGTGGAGTACAAGGGCAAGCGCTACGTCATCGCCCAGTGCAACAACTCCTTCATCTTCCCGGGGATCGGCCTTGGGGTGATCGCCTCCGGTGCCAACCGGGTGACCGATGCCATGCTGATGTCGGCCAGCCGTGCCCTGGCGGATTGTTCACCCCTGGTGAAGGGGGAAGAGGGCTCCTTGCTGCCGGATCTGGCGGACATCCATCAGGTCTCCCGCTACATCGCCAAGATGGTGGCCAAGACCGCCATGTTGCAGGGCAAGGCGGTGCAGACCCCCGATGATGTGATCGATCAGGCCATCGAGGCGAACTTCTGGCGCCCCGAGTACCGCCGCTATCGTCGTACTTCCTTCTGATCCCAAGGGGACAGACATGCAGAAGGGATGCCTCGGCATCCCTTTTTTGTGCACGGCTGTGAAGGAAGAGGAGGTTATTGTGCCGGTTGCTCGGCGGGTGCGGGCTCGGCGGGATTGCTGACGCCGGTGACCCGGATTTCGACCCGGCGATCCGGGGCCAGGCAGTCGATGAGGGCGGCCCTGGCCTTGATGGCATCACACTGGGTGCCGGTGACCGGGTTGCTCTCGCCGTTGCCCTGGATGCTCACCTTGTCGGCGGGCAGCCCCTTGCCAATCAGGAAGTTGGCGACCGTGCTTGCACGGGCCTCCGACAGTGCCTGGTTGTTGGCATCCGAGCCGATGCGGTCGGTGTAGCCCATCACCATGGCGTTGCCATCCTTGGGTTTGACGTCGACGATCTGCTGGTAGAGGGTGTCGAGTGCCTGCATCCCCTCCGGTTTGAGCTCCGCCTTGCCAAAGGCAAACAGCACATCCGAACTCAGGTTGAAGGTCTGATCCACCGGCTCGGGAGCCGGGGGTGGCGGTGCCACGACCAGAGGCGCGGCCACCGGCACTGCGGCGACGGTGCGATTGGGGTGAAGCACCAGCTCGATGGTGGCGGTACTGATGTCGCTGACCCAGCGTTTGGTACCGCTGCCCACCTTGTCGTTGTCAGGATCGTCCCCGACTCGCACCATGTAGCGGTAGCGGGTCTGGATGTCTACCCAGTCGCTCAGTCTGGCGGTCAGGCCCAGACCCGCCAGGGGAGCCAGATTGTCATCTCCCCCGTTGACGGAGTCGACGTGATAGAGATAACCGCCCCCTTCGGCAAAGACAGAGAAGATGTCCCCCAGCGGCAAACGGCCAATGACCGACAGGGTGGCCCCCTTGCTGTTGAAGTCCTGGCCGGCAATATCCCAGTCACCGGTGGAGAGGTAGCCGAGCTCTGCCCCCAGATTCTCGTTGTAGTTGTAGCCGACAAAGGCGTTGATGGCGGTTGCGTCCTTGCCGACGTCCTGGCTGAAATCATCGATGTCATGGGCAAAGGCCCAGCCACCCCCAGCCCCCACATACCAGTCGTGAACAGGTGCCGCCTGGGCGGCACTCGTCGCCAGTGCCAATGCAATCCACACAGGTTTCAGTCTTATGTTCATCGCGTATCCTCGTCGATGTTGGGTGTTATAGGGCTCCCAGCCCTTTGCTATGTATAGCCAACATTATGTATAGGCGATGTGAGCGCTTTAACCATTTAAGTGACGCATCTGTATGGAGAATCGGTGGGGCAGGCAGGTGGGCGGCCCGCGTTGGTGGTGCCGTGCGGGCATTAAAAAAGGGGCCGGAATGGCCCCTTTTTGCAACAGGTGGTCAACCTCTTATTGCTGCACTTCCTGTACGCCGGTGACGCGCACTTCGACGCGGCGATCCGGTGCCAGGCAGGCGATCAGCTGAGCCTTGGCCTTGATGCCGTCACACTGGGTACCGGTGACCGGGTTGGCTTCACCACGACCTTCGATGGATACCTTGCCTGCCGGCAGACCCTTGCCAACCAGGAAGTCGGCCACGGTGCGGGCACGGGCTTCAGACAGCTTCAGGTTGTAGGCATCGGAGCCGATGCGGTCGGTGTAACCCACCACCACGGCGCTGCCATCTTTCGGCTGGACGTCGACGATCTGCTGATACAGGGTGTTGAGCGCAGCAGCCCCTTCCGGCTTCAGGGTAGATTTGCCGAAGGCAAACAGCACGTCCGAGCTCAGGGAGAAGTTCTTGTCGACCATGACGGGTTCGGGAACCGGCTCGGGAGCCGGTGCCGGGGCCGGTGCCACATAGGTGGTGCGGTTCGGGTGCATCACCAGTTCCAGGGTGGCGACGCTCATGTCGGTTTTCCAGGTTTTCTGATCGTCACCCAGATCCCACATGTAGCGGTAGCGGGCCTGCAGGTCGATAAGGTCGGAGAGCTTGGCAGTCAGACCCAGACCCGCCAGCGGCGAGGTCCCGTTGTCGCTCTGGCCATTGCCGTTGACGTGGTTGAAGTAGGCACCCCCTTCGGCGAAGACGGAGAAGATGTCATTCATGGGCAGGCGTGCGATACCGGACAGGGTGGCACCCTGGGTCTTGAAGTCGACGCCATCGACGCCAGCCTTGCCGGCATAGAGATAGCCGAGCTCGGCGGCAAAGTTCTCGGTGAAGTTGTAACCGCCGAACAGGGAGAGCGCGGTGGCGTCCTTGTCAGCATCCTGGCCGAAGGTATCCAGGTCGTGGCCATAGGCCCAACCTGCACCCATACCCGTGTACCAGTCGTCGGCCGCCTGAGCGGTGGTGGTTCCCATGGCTGCAATGGCCAGAGCAATCAGGGTTGGTGCCATTTTCATTTTCATCGTTTTATCCTCGTTGAGTTGCCGTGCTATGGGCGTACTGCGCACTCTTTGTTATACCGGTCGCAGATGACACTTCATGTGCGACACCGTGAGCGGATCACGGACGGCTTGAATAAAAAATGGATGGAAACCTGGATTCTCATGAAGCTGTTTCTCCATGGACAACTAACCGGGCACTGAGCACTTTTAATAGTTCATCCAATGTCTTACAAGCGTTGCTACTGTATTCTTTTGAATCAGCGTGATCAAGTTTCTGCACAGATATGCAGCGCCGACACCGGTGTCGCGGGGCCGCAATACGGGGGTAAAGGGGAGAAAAGGTGAGACAGAGAGTGTCGCTGGGGGGAGGAGAGAGACAGCAAAAGGGGATGCCGTGGCATCCCCTTTTTTACGTTACCTGAGCGAAGTCAGATTACTTTTGAACTTCTTGTACGCCGGATACGCGAACTTCTACGCGACGGTCCGGAGCCAGGCAGGAGATCAGCTGAGCCTTGGCCTTGACGCCGTCACACTTGGTGCCGGTGACCGGGTTGGCTTCGCCGCGACCTTCGATGGCAACCTTGCTGGCAGCCATACCCTTGCTGACCAGGAAGTTGGCAACGGTGCGGGCACGAGCTTCAGACAGCTTCTGGTTGTAAGCGTCGGAACCGATACGGTCGGTGTAACCAACAACAACGGCGTTGCCGTCTTTCGGCTGGAACTCAACGATTTGCTGGTACAGAGCGTTCAGGGCTTGCACACCTTCGGCCTTCAGGCTGTCTTTGCCAAAGGCGAACAGCACGTCGGAGTTCAGGGCGAAGTTCTTCTCAACGATTTGCGGAGCCGGGGCCGGTGCTTCTTCAACAACCGGGGCCGGAGCAGGCGCTACGTAGGAAGTACGGAACGGGTGGTAAACGGCTTCCAGGGTCGCAACGCTCTGGTTGGACTTGTAGCGTACGTTGTCGGCGTGCAGGTCAGCTACGTCCCACATGTAGCGGTAGCGAGCTTGCAGATCCAGCGCGTCGTTGACCTTGTAGGTCACACCGGCACCGGCCAGCGGGGATACTTTGGTATCGCTGGTGCCCAGACCGTCAGTGTGGCCCCAGTAGGCGCCAGCTTCACCGAACAGGGAGAAATCGTTGCCCAGCGGCAGACGAGCGATACCGGACAGGGTGGCACCCTGGCTCTCGTAACGGTTGCCGTCGGTGTTGCCACGGCCGGTGTACTGGTAGCCCAGCTCGGAACCGAAGTATTCGTTGAAGTTGTAACCAACGAAGGCATTGGCAGCAGCCGCATCTTCTTCGCCAACGTTCACGCCTTCGATCTTGTTCAGACCGTTGAAGTGAGTTGCACCAACACCGGCGCCGAAGTAGATGTCGTCAGCGGCGTGAGCTGCAGTTGCACCCATGGTGGCCATAGCGATGGCGATCAGGGAAGGAGCCATTTTCATCATAAAATAATCCTCGTTGAGATGGCACGTTGTTCACGTGCTTCGCACTTTGTAATTTATGTAAGCTGCTGGCTCTGTCGACCAACGACGTTGGTGCGAACAGGGATCCTAGATCCATCCAGGAGGCACGTATCTGGGTGCACAAGTGTGCGGGTTGCACTGTCGACAATGCATACTCCGCCACGAACAGCCGACGTCATTCCGATGACGTGGCACACTTTATGCCCATTTCAAAACATGATCAAGCTCACAGATAAGGGATGGGGCAAATTGTGTCGTAGGGATAACTGGCTGTTTCTTGGGATTTATTAGTGATCCAAGTAGGCGCGATGCAGTTTCTTCTCAAGCTTCATATAAGCCTCAGCCCAAGCGTGCCGCGGGATGGCGTCACCCGCCCTGACCGAGAGGACCGCAAGATAGTCCGCCTCGGTTGCTTCGCACAGCAAGGGTGTGAAACTGAGCAAGAAGTGACGGGCGAGGTAGGGATCGAGAGGCCAGATGTTGAGGATGGCCCGCGCCACGGGCTGGACGGCGGTGGAGCAGATGAAGTGCCGATGACCCGCTTCCAGCCATTGGGCCATCTCGGCGAGGCTTTCTTCCGGCACGATGCCGCCATCGCCTTTCTCCCTGGCCAGCGTCATCGTGTGACCATTGCCCAGTGCCAGGGTGCCGTTTTCTGCCACGACGCCGTCGTGGCTGCGCAGGGGAAGCGTCGTCTGGCCTTCAAGATAGAGGCTGCAGCTGTCCGGGAGGGCCGCCAGCACGGTGGCGGCGTCCCCCTGCATGGCCATAGGCAGCCAGAACGCTTCGGCCCGGGTCTGCAGACCCTGGGCGAGCTGACGGGGGAGGGAGTCCGGGTCGGAATGAAGACGGGAAATGATGCCGGGAAATGCCATGTTGATGACTCTCTTGGAAATAACCGGCGAATTATACGAGGGATGGCCGGGCAACAAGAAAGGTTTCTTTTCGAGACTGTTTACCTGAGGCGACGCAGCGATTACCATCCCCGAGGTTTGTGAAGGGTTGTCGTCGAAAGACGCTGATTATAGATAGAGGCTCGACCATAACGAGTCCGTTCAAAACTGATACACTTGACTACGAGTCGTCGCGAAAAATAAAGGTGGAGTCAATCCGCCGAACGGAGTATGGAACACATGAATTCAAATATCGTAACTGTTGGCAAGAAGATCCGTCAGATCCGCGAAGCGGTAGGCCTGAGCCGTCCCAAGTTTGCCGATCTGCTGGGCGTCCCCCCAACCACCCTGAAGAACTATGAACTGGGTTACCGTGAAGTCGGAGGCGCCTTCCTGGTTGCCCTGGCCCACCACCCCGATCTGCACAAGTTCACCCTCTGGCTGCTGGCTGACAAGAAAGTCGCCGAAATCGGCCAGATCGGTCCGGACGATATTGCCAAGGCTTGATTCAGTTCAACCTTGATAAAAATGCCGCCCTCGAGGCGGCATTTTTTATTTGTCAAAATGGAAAATTATTTAATTAAATAATGCGTTGGGTGCGGCCAGCGGCGATTTTCACTAAATCATCTTGTCGGGCTGGATTAATCCACGGAACACTCCGACCCTTTTAATTCAGGCGGTGATCCACACAGCGAGACAACGATGAGCCAATCCATTACCAAAGCCAGAGATGGGTTTACCAGCACCTTTGGCGTGCTGGCCGCGACCCTGGGGTCTGCCGTCGGGCTCGGCAATATCTGGAAGTTTCCCTATCTGACCGGTGAGAACGGTGGCGCCGGTTTTCTGCTGGTTTATGTCATCGCCACCCTGCTGGTGGGATTGCCGGTGATGATCTCCGAGATCATGCTGGGGCGCGAGGCCAGGACGGATGCGGTCAGCGGGTTCATCAAGCTGGCTCCGAAGGGGCAACCCTGGTGGCTGATCGCCGCCATGGGGGTGAGCGCGGCCTTCCTCATTATGTCGTTCTACTCCGAGGTGGCGGCCTGGGTGTTTGCCTACATCTTCAAGGCGGCCAGCGGCGAGATCCTCTCCACCGATCCCGCCGTCACGGGTGCTGCCTTCAATTCGCTCATCACGGATCCCTTGCAGAGTCTGCTCTGGCAGTGGCTGGTGCTGGCCCTGATGGGGGGATCTTGCTGATGGGGGTCTCCAGGGGGATCGAAGCGGTCACCAAGCGGTTGATGCCACTGCTCTTCATCCTGCTGCTGGTGATAGGCGTGCGCAGCCTGACTCTGCCCGGAGCGAGCGAAGGACTGCATTTCCTGTTCTCGCCGGATTTCTCCAAGGTGACCGCAGGCGTCGTGCTGACGGCCATGGGGCTGGCGTTCTTCAAGCTCTCCATCGGGATGGGCTGCATGATGACCTATGGCAGCTATTTTTGCGATGATCAGCACATCCCTCTCACCACGGTACGGGTGATGTGCGCGGATCTCTTCGTCTCCATGCTGGCGGGGATCGCCATCTTCCCGGCTGTCTTTGCCTTTGGCTTCGAGCCGAGCGCAGGCCCCTCCCTGCTGTTCATCACCATACCCGCGGTCTTTGCCAGCATCCCGTTTGGACACCTCTTCATGGTGCTCTTCTTCGTGCTCTCCGCCATCGCAGCCACCGGGGCCATGCTCTCCATCCTGGAGGTGCCAGTCTCGGTGCTCTCCGAGCGCTTTCACATGAGCCGCACAAGGGCGACCCTGATCAACCTGCTGGTGCTGGGGGCGGTCGGCTCGACCTGTGCGCTCTCGAGCAGCACGCTGGCGGATGTGCAGGTTGGCGGGAAAACCTTCTTCGATCTGTTCGACTTCGTCTCTTCCAACGTGCTGATGCCCCTTGGCGGCATCTTCCTCTGCCTCTTTGTTGGCTGGGTATGGGGATTCGAGCGGATGACGACGGCGCTGACCAATGGAGGCAAGCTGGCGCTGCCCATCCTCAGCCCTCTGTTTTTCATCATCCGCTATGTGTCGCCGCTGCTGATCCTGGTGGTGATGCTCAAGGGGCTGGGGCTGTTCTGAGCCGCGTAACCCGAAACAAAAAAGCGCCTATTGGCGCTCTTTTTGTCTTTTACCCCGATATGCCTTCATATCAGGCAGAGTCGTGACAGCTCCTCCTTGAGCTGCTCCAGGTTGCGCTCGACACAGGCTTCCCCCTCGTTGATGGCGTCGCTCGCGCGGTGGAAATCCATGATGGAGAGGTTGCCAAGGCGCGGGCAGAGCTGGATCTCGGGGGGATCCCCGGCCATCCGGGCACGGGTGATGCGCTCCTGCATGATGTTGATGGAGCCCGTCATCACCCCCCACATGCCGGGGGTACTGGGTTCGCGTTCGCCCCGGTTCAACCACTGGCTGAGCAGCCCTCCCTGCACGGGCTCGTCCGGTTCGTCGGTCCAGGGCTGGTGCATATCGGTGTTGAGGTTGACGGCGATCACCACCTCGGCTCCCATGGCGCGGGCCAGGGAGATGGGGACCGGGTTGACCACGGCCCCGTCCACCAGCCAGCGATCCTCCACCCGGGTCGGGGTGAGCAGGCCGGGCATACCGCAGGAGGCGCGCACACACTGGCGAAGCGGTCCTTCCTGCAACCAGATCTCGCGACCGGTATCGAGTTCGGTGGCGACGCAGGCAAAGGGCAGCGGCAGGCTTTCGATGGCGGGATCCCCCAGATGGCCAGCGGCGATGCCAAACACCTTGTCACCGCGAAACAGGCCGCCTGAGAGGGCAGGATCGAGCAGCCCCATGACCTGCAGGCGGCTGAAGCCGCGCACCCAGCTCTCCAGCTTGTCCAGTTCACCAGCGGCATAGGCGGCGCCGACAAAGCTGCCGATGGAGCAGCCAGCCACCAGATCCGGCTTGACGCCGAGTCGCTCCAGGGCACGGATGATGCCGATGTGTGCCCATCCTCGGGCCGCACCGCTGCCCAGGGCCAATCCCAGACGGGGTTTTCGTGACACAGTTGCGTCTCCTGACATGAAGTGGGAGTCCAGCTTACTCCGGCTTCTCCTGCCCGTCATCCCGCCACGCTTCGCTGCGATTGCGGCCGTTGGCCTTGGCCTGATAGAGGGCGATATCGGCGCGGCGGATCACCTCCTGCAAGGAGATGGCCGGTGACTGGCGACAGTGGCCCAGGCTGACGGTCACTTTCAGCTCGGCCGCGATGGCGCTCCAGGGATGCTCTGCTATGCACAGACGAAGCCGCTCGGCCAAGGGGGCCAGAGGGATCGCTTCATCGGCGACGAGCAGCAGGAACTCCTCGCCGCCCCAGCGGATCAGGTGGCACTCCCGTGTCAGCAGGGACTGGCAGAGCTGCACCAGACGGATGAGGACCTGATCGCCCACCCCGTGGCCGAAACGGTCGTTGACCTGTTTGAAGTGATCGCAGTCAAACATGATGGCGCCGATGCGTTGGCGGCCTGCCAGGGCCTGGCGGTGTTCGAAGGCATCGAAGTAGTGGCGGTTGAAGGCACCGGTCAGGGCATCGTGGCGCGACAGGTAGTTGAGGCGCCGGTTGAGGCGCTGGGCACGCAGGCTGGAGACGGTCGCCACCACCAGACAGAGAATGGTGATGAGCGCCGTCGCCGATTGCCACAACAGCGTCTGCAGCAGAGGCAGCAGCGGGATGCGATGGATGAGGGAGAGCGGTGTCTCCGGGATGGGATAGACGAGCTGCAAGGCGCCCTGTTGCCACTCATATTCCGCTGACTGCGCCGTCCTGACCGGGGGCGGCGCGGTACCGGACTGGCTGCTGGCGAGGATCTGCTGATGGGCGTTGAGCAGGAACAGGGTGCCAATCTGGGGGGCGAGGCGGTGCAGGGTCTGCGCCAGCGTGACGGTCTGGATGTCGATGCTGAGCAGGCCAATGATCTGGCCGCCCTGGGTAATGGGCTGGGAGAGGGTGATCATCTGCCCCCGTCCGGCAAAATCCTGGTAGGGGCGCGAGAGCATGGCGTGCTCCAGGTGGGGATGCCTGGCCATCGCCTCCTGCCAGTAGGCCTTGCTGTAAATCACGGGATCGAAGCGAAACTGGCTGGATGGCACCCAGGGATAGAGGTAGATGAAATTGTCCGTACCGGTGAAGTAGATCCAGGCCACGTCCCTGTCTAGCAGCTTGCTGGCCGTGGCGAGCAGGGGGGAGAGGCTGAGGGCGAGATGTATTCTGGCTTGCCGCTCGCTGCCGTCGTGGGGCAGCGGGCCCTGCCCGGTCAGGTTGCCGATGAGGGCGGGGGGCAGATCGACGGGGATGCGATCCAGGTTGATGCCGTGCTCCCCGTCGGATTGCAGCGCCTGATAGAGCTGGCGAGAGAGCACGGACTGGGGATTGCTGCGCAGGCGCTCCTCCGCCTGGCCGCGCATGGCCTCAAGGAAGGTCTCCATCCGCTGGTGCTGGCTGCTGAGCTGGGTCGCGGCGTTGATGGTGTCACGCTTGTTGATCTCGGTAACCTGGCGAAACGCATGTTGCAGGGCGAGCAACAGCAGCAGCAGGCCGAGGCCCAGCAGCAGCCACTGCAATCGGTATCTGGCAAAGGCGGGGGAGGGAATGGACATGGGCGTACCGGAAGATGGCGAGAGTCGGCATCAGTGTAAGGCAGAACCCTGACGCGCGTGCCGACAAGATGCGTTTTTGATGATCTTCTCACCGGACTGTTACGTTTTGTCACATTTATACATAGTCACGGCATAGTCAGGGGGTAACATGGTGCCATCCTTGATGAAGCTATCTCTTCTTCCTCTCTCTTTGACTGCATGGATCTTGTGATGAAAACGCGCGTGTGGCTGTGGCTTTTCCCTCTTCTTCTATTGCTGGCGGCGGGCGCCTGGCATCTGCGGCAGGCTGAACCCGCCAGCAAGCCAGCACCAAGAGAGATCAACATCAGGGCCGAAACCGTCAGGCAGAGTCTGGCCGAGCCCTCCATCAAGCTGGTGAGCAAGCTTGCGGCCAATCGCTCCGTGGCCATCAGCCCCGAGGTGACCGGCCGAATTGCCACCATCGCGGTGAGTTCCGGCCAGCAGGTCAAACAGGGGCAGACCCTGATCGCCCTGGATGCGGGCAAGCAGCAGGCGGAGCTGGCCGAGCAGAGCGCCAGCGTGCGCGACGAGGCTCGCAAGCTGCGGGACATGCGCAAGCTGGTGGCGCGAGGCGCCGTCACCACCTCGGAGCTGGAGGGGCAGGAGGCGACTGTTGCCCAGGCCCAGGCCCGGGTCGATGCGGCCCGTTACGAGCTCTCCCTGCGCACCCTGGCCGCCCCCTTCGACGGCACCGTCAGCCTCATCGATCTCAGCGAAGGAGCCCTGGTCAACAGCGGCGACGTGCTCTTGCATCTGGACGAGCTGGCAAAACTGCGGCTCGATCTGGCGGTGCCCGAGCGCTACCTCTCCCTGCTGCGCCCCGGCATGGCGGTGACGGCAACCAGCTCGGCCTGGCCGGATCAATCCTTTTCCGGCGTGCTGGAGACCCTCGACAGCCGGATCTCCAGCGACACCCAGAACATCAAGGCGCGTGTCATCCTGCCCAACACCGGCGGCCAGCTGCGCCCCGGCATGCTGATGAACGTGGATCTCTCTCTGCCACCCCAGAAGATGACCCTGATCCCCGCCCAGTCGGTGGAGTACGCCGGCGAGCAGCGCTTCGTCTATCGCCTGGAGGCGGACGGACGGGTGAAGCGGGTGCCGGTGGAGCTTGGCGACACCCATGGCGAGGCCGTCTGGGTGCTCAAGGGGTTGAACGTCGGCGATCGCATCGCGGTGGAGGGGCTGGTCAATCTGCGCGACGGCGCCCAGGTACGTGATCTGGGCGAGGTGAAAGGCTGATGTGGCTCTCCGATATCTCAGTACGCCGTCCCCTGGTGGCGGTGGTCATCAGCGCCCTGCTCACCGTGTTCGGCCTGGTGGCCTTCAGCAAACTCACCGTGCGGGAGATGCCGGATGTGCAGACCCCGTCCGTCTCCATCACCACCACCTATGAGGGGGCGGCCCCCGAGGTGATGGAGAGCCAGGTCACCAAGCCCATCGAGGATCAGCTCTCCGGCATCAGCGGCATCAAGAACATCAACTCGGTGACCCGCAAGGGGCGCTCCTCCATCACGGTGGAGTTCAAGCTCGGCTGGAACATGCTGGAGGGCACCTCCGACGTGCGTGACGCCATCTCCCGGGCCAGACCCAAGCTGCCAGACGGGGCGGACGAGCCCATGGTGACCAAGGACAACGGCAACGGGGATGTGGCCATCTGGCTCAACTTCAGCAGCACCCAGATGGATCGTACCGCCATGACGGATTACGCCAATCGCATGCTGGTGGACCCTTTGAGCCTGGTGGACGGGGTGAGCGAGGTCTCCCTCTCCGGGGACCTGACCCAGGTGATGTACGTGCGGCTGCGCCCCGCCGACATGGCGGCCCGCGGCATCACGGTGGCCGACGTGCAGGATGCCCTCAAGCGGGAGAACATCGAGCTGCCGGGCGGCGAGATCCGCAACAACACCATGACCATGGCGGTGCAGATCGCACGGCTCTATCACAGTGCGGAAGATTTTCGCACCCTGCCGGTGAAAACTGCCACCAATGGTCAGAGCATCTATCTGGCGGACATTGCGGATGTGGAGGTGGGGGCCAAGAACGAAGACAGCGCCTATCAGCGCAACGGCCGCGAGAGCCTGGGGATTGGCATCGTCGCTCAATCCACAGCCAACCCCCTGGCGGTGGCCCAGGGCATCGAGAAGAAGCTCGTGGAGATGCAGCGCTTCCTGCCGGAGGGGGCCACCCTTGAGGTCGACTACGACTCCACCATCTTCATCAAGCAGGCCATCGACGAGGTGTATGAGACACTCGCCATCTGCGCCCTGCTGGTGGTGGCCGTGCTCTATCTCTTCCTCGGGCAGGGGCGCACCACGCTCATCCCCGCCATCACGGTGCCCGTCTCCCTGATTTCGGCCTTCATCGGTGCCTGGTATCTGGGCTTTTCCATCAACCTCATCACCTTGCTGGCCCTCATCCTCGCCATCGGCCTGGTGGTGGATGATGCCATCGTGGTGGTAGAGAACATCCACCACCACCTGCAACGGGGCGAGTCCCCCTTGATGGCGGCCTGGCACGGCACCCGGGAGGTGGGCTTTGCCGTCATCGCCACCACCGCCGTGCTGGTGATGGTGTTTGTGCCCATCGCCTTCATGGACGGCATGGTGGGGCGCCTCTTCACCGAGTTCGCCATCCTGCTCTCCCTGGCCGTGCTCTTCTCCTCCCTGGTGGCGCTCACCCTGACCCCGGCCATGGGCTCCTGGCTGATGCGTGCCGTGGACAAGCCCAACGCCCTGACCGCCACCCTGGACAAGGGACTTGGCTGGGTGGAGGAGCGTTATCGCCGCGTGCTGGGGGCCGTGCTGCGCCGCGCCGTCTGGATGCCCCTGGTGTTGCTGCTCTGCCTTGGCGGCATTGGCGCCCTCTTTGGCAAGCTGCCCGCGAGCCTCACCCCGACCGAGGACAGGGGCGTGCTCTATGTGTTCGTGAAAGGGGCGGAGGGCACCAGCATCGAGCGGATGAAGCGCAACATGCGTATCTATTCACCAGGACGGGGTTGACGGCATCAGTTCTGCCGGGATGGGATAATCTGTCTTCTCGATGCACGCCCTGACCACGGCCCTCAACCACTCCTGTGGGCAGCGG
>NZ_JAPCIZ010000063.1:0-23894 GCF_027707725.1 Aeromonas sp. QDB25
TACGCATTGAGCGTGGTCTTTACCGGTTAGTGTGCTGATATGGCTCAGTCGGTAGAGCGCATCCTTGGTAAGGATGAGGTCCCCAGTTCGATTCTGGGTATCAGCACCATTAAATAAGAAAGCCTCCCAATCGGGAGGCTTTTTTGTATCTGCTTTTCAGGCCATCCATCGCAAATTGCAGTCCTGCAATGTCGCACCTTCTTGTTGCTGAGATATCTTCCCTTTCTATCCCGTATGCTTTCCGGGCGGCGCTTCTCTCTTAAAGGGATCCGGGCTAAGTTGTGGATTGGCAAAGACAACGACGCTTTCGAAGGGGAAAGAACATGCTGATTAGGAATGTGCGTCTGGCGGGCAGGGAAGGGATGTGGCAAATCCTCTGTCAGGGAGGCGTGATCCGGGCCATCGAGCCCATGAGCACCCAGCTGCTCTCTGCCCGCGAGCTTGATGGTGAGCAAGGCCTTGTCATCCCCCCCTTCATCGAACCGCACATTCACCTCGATACCACCCAGACGGCTGGCGAGCCGAGTTGGAACCTCTCCGGTACCCTGTTCGAGGGGATCGAGCGTTGGGCCGAGCGCAAGGCGCTGCTGACCCATGAGGATGTGAAACAACGCGCCATCCAGACACTGAAATGGCAGATTGCCAACGGCATCCAGTTCGTGCGGACTCACGTGGATGTTTCCGACCCCAATCTGGTCGCCTTGAAGGCGATGCTGGAGGTGCGGGAGGAGATGAAGGAGTGGGTGGAGCTGCAGATCGTCGCTTTTCCGCAGGAGGGGATCCTCTCCTACCCCAACGGCAAGGCATTGCTGGAAGAGGCTCTCAAGCTGGGGGCCGACGTGATCGGTGCCATCCCCCATTTCGAGTTTACCCGGGAGTACGGGGTCGAAAGTCTGCACTACGTTTTCGATCTTGCAGAGAAATATCAGGTTCTGGTGGATGTGCATTGCGACGAAATCGATGACGAACAGTCCCGTTTTATCGAGACGCTGGCAACCCTGGCCTACGAGCGCGGTATTGGCCATAGGGTGACCGCCAGCCACACCACCGCCATGCACTCCTACAACGGAGCCTATGCCTCGCGGCTGTTCCGGCTGCTCAGGATGGCGGACATCAACTTCGTCGCCAATCCGCTGGTGAACATTCACCTGCAGGGGCGCTTCGACAGCTATCCCAAGCGTCGTGGCATCACCCGGGTGAAGGAGATGCTGGAGGCGAACATCAACGTCTGCTTCGGCCACGACGACGTGTTCGATCCCTGGTATCCCATGGGCACGGCCAACATGTTGCAGGTGCTGCACATGGGGCTGCATGTCTGCCAGATCATGGGCTATGAACAGATCAATGACAGTCTCAAGCTCATCGGCAACCACAGCGCCCGCACCCTGAACGTGCAGGATCGCTACGGCATCGAGTTGGACAAGCCCGCCAACCTGCTGATCCTTCCTGCTGAGAATGGTTTTGATGCGGTGCGCCGCCAGGTGCCGGTGCGTTATTCCATCCGCCATGGCAGAGTCATCGCCGATACTCGCCCGGCTGAGACGACCCTCCACCTTGTGAATCCAGAACGGGTAGACTTTCGCCGCTAGGGTCTAGCCGGGTCGATTAATTGCCCGGCTGTCCCCTGCTGTCGAGATTTTGCATAATGCCAACCTGACAATCTTGGAGACTGCTTGATGCAAACCTGGTTATTTGTCGCTGTCGGGGGCGCCTTCGGTGCCTGCCTGCGCTTTGGCATCGCCGAGCTGATGGCATGGCTGCTGGGACGCCACTTTCCCTATGGCACCCTGGTGGTCAACGTGGTGGGTTCCTTCATCATGGGGATTGCCTATGCCCTGATCAGCCATAGTCACGTGGTGGAACACCCGATGAAGCCATTGCTGATGGTGGGTATCCTCGGCGCCTTGACCACCTTCTCCTCCTTTGCCCTCGATACGGTCGTGCTGGCCCAGCAAGGGGCCTATCTGAAGGCGCTGCTCAATATCGGTCTCAATCTGTTCCTCTGTCTGGCCATGGTCGTGCTGGGGATGCAGTTGGTCACAAGCCGGGTTTGAGGTGTCCGCACGCCATCGGCTCTGGTAAACTGGCGGCCATTCTTTGCTCTATGGGTATTTGAGGGATGTCGGAACAGACTACTACTACGCATTTTGGCTATAAAACCGTGGCAGCGACCGAGAAGGAAACTCTGGTCGCCGGTGTCTTTCATTCGGTAGCGGCCAAGTATGATCTGATGAACGATCTGATGTCGTTCGGCATCCATCGCCTCTGGAAGCGCTTTACCATCGACTGCTCCGGTGTCCGCAAAGGACAGAAGGTGCTGGATCTGGCTGGCGGCACAGGGGATCTGACCGCCAAGTTCTCCCGCATCGTGGGTGAGACCGGCCAGGTGGTCCTGGCGGACATCAACGACTCCATGCTCAAGGTGGGCCGCGACAAGCTGCGCAACCTGGGGGTGGCCAACAACGTCTCCTACGTACAGGCCAATGCCGAGGCGCTCCCGTTCCCTGACAACCATTTCGACGTCATCACCATCGGCTTCGGCCTGCGCAACGTCACCGACAAGGACAAGGCACTCGCCTCCATGTTCAGGGTGCTCAAGCCGGGTGGCCGCTTGCTGGTGCTGGAGTTCTCCAAGCCGGTGAGCGAAGTGATCGCCAAGCTGTATGATCTCTACTCCTTCAAATTGCTGCCGAAAATGGGCGAAATCGTGGCGAATGACAGCGAAAGTTACAAATATTTGGCGGAATCGATCCGCATGCACCCGGATCAGCAGACCCTGGCAGGCATGATGGAGAATGTCGGGTTCGAACAGGTTGAGTTCTACAACCTGACCCAGGGCGTGGTTGCCCTGCACCGCGGTTACAAGTTTTAAGGTCGCCTATGCCGATGGATGCCATGGTCACCGCGGTGATCGAAACCAGCCTCAACCAGTTGCTGGCCCTGGACAAACAGAGCCCGGAGCGGCTGCGCAAGCTCGCGGGCAAGGTACTCAAACTGGAGCTGCGCGAGCTCAAGCCGCTCTGGTTTGTCTTCTCGGAGCGCCGTCTGGATGTGCTGGCCAGGTTTGAAGGGGAGGCGGATGCGGTGCTGAGTCTCTCCCTGACCGCCCTCGGCCTGCTCAAGGAGCCTTCCGCCCTGACCCGCTACATCCGCGAGGAGAAGCTGGACCTGAGCGGTGACCCCCAGCTGGTGCAGGCATTCAGCGCCCTGCTTGGCGAGCTCGATATCGACTGGGAAGAGGAGCTGTCCCGCTACACCGGCGACGTGGTGGCCCACACCCTGTGCAGTGGTGCCCGTCAGGCTCGCCGTTTTGTGGGGCGAGAGTTGTGCCGTTCCCAGCGTCAAGTGGCCGAGTATCTGACCGAGGAGGCGAGGCTTGCCCCGGGTCCGCTGGAAGTGGCGAGCTTCAATGACGATGTCGAAGAGCTGGCCCAACAGATGAAGGCGATCGAGTTGCGGCTTGCCCGCCTCGAACAGCAGGTGAGCTGATGACCCCGAAGGAGTTCAAACGCCTCTATCGCATCGTCAGCATCCTGCTGGAACAGGGCATCGACGAGCTGGTGCCCGCTCGTTATCAGCCCTGGCCTGGCCGTCTGGCCCGTCGCAGTCTGTTCTGGCTCAAGAACAAGCAACAAGGCATGAGCCGTGGTGCCCGTATTCGCCTCGCCTTTGAGGCCCTCGGTCCCATCTTCATCAAGTTCGGCCAGATGCTCTCGACCCGCCGAGACCTGCTGCCCCCCGACATTGCCGAAGAGCTGGCCCTGCTGCAGGACAGGGTGCCTCCCTTCTGTGGTCAGGCCGCCCGTCGCCAGATTGAAGAGAGCCTGGGTTGCCCCGTCGAGGCCCTGTTCGATGACTTCGATGAGACGCCGCTGGCGTCCGCCTCCATCGCCCAGGTGCACACCGCCCGGTTGAAGGAGAACGGCCGCGAGATCGTCATCAAGGTGATCCGTCCCGATATCGAGCCGGTCATCGAGGCCGACCTGCGCCTGATGCAGGCCCTGGCCCGTCTGGTGGCCCGTTTCGTGCCCCAGAGCGGACGACTGCGCCCCGTCGAGGTGGTGGAGGAGTATCGCAAGACCATACTCGACGAGCTCAACCTGATGCGCGAAGCGGCCAACGCCATCCAGCTGCGCCGCAACTTCATCGGTTCCGAGGCGCTCTATGTGCCCGAGGTGTTCACCGAGCACTGCCGCGAGCAGGTGCTGGTGATGGAGCGGATCTACGGCATTCCGGTCTCCGACATTGCGGCGTTGGAAGCCAACGGCACCAACATGAAGCTGCTGGCCGAGCGCGGAGTGGAGGTGTTCTTCACCCAGGTGTTCCGCGACAGCTTCTTCCACGCCGACATGCACCCGGGCAACATCTTCGTCTCTTTCGAACACCCCGAGAATCCGCTCTGGATCGGCATCGACTGCGGCATCGTCGGCACCCTCAACCGGGAAGACAAGCGCTACCTGGCGGAGAACTTCCTCGCCTTCTTCAACCGCGACTACCGCCGTGTGGCCGAGCTGCACGTGGAGTCTGGCTGGGTACCGCCCGATACCAAGGTGGACGAGTTCGAGTTCGCCATCCGCACCGTGCTGGAGCCCATCTTCGAGAAACCGCTCTCCGAGATCTCCTTCGGCCACGTGCTGCTCAATCTGTTCAACACCGCTCGTCGCTTCAACATGCAGGTGCAGCCGCAGCTGGTGCTGCTGCAAAAGACCCTGCTCTATGTGGAAGGGCTGGGTCGCCAGCTCTATCCCCAGCTGGATTTGTGGCAGACCGCCAAGCCCTATCTGGAAAACTGGATGCACGAGCAGGTCGGCCCCAAGGCGGTGTGGAATGCCATCAAGGAGAAGGCGCCGTTCTGGGCGGAGAAACTGCCGGAGCTGCCGGAGCTGGTCTACGAGACCCTGCGTCAGGCCCGCCATCAGCAGCACCACTTCGACCAGATGTTTGCCGATTTCCGTCGCCACAGTCGCCGTCAGGGGCAAGCCCGCTACCTCTTAGGGGTTGGAGCCAGCCTGCTGCTCGCGGGTGTATTCTTGCTGACCCAGAAACAACACATTGAGTGGGGACAAATCAGCCTCGCCGGCGCCGGGTTATGCTGGCTGCTGGGTTGGTTGCGAACCCGTTCCCATTAAATAACCTGCGCCATCGGGCGCCTATCCGGAGAGAAAGTCATGGGTGGTATCAGTATTTGGCAGTTGTTGATCATCGCAGTCATCGTCGTGCTGTTGTTCGGCACCAAGAAATTGCGCGGTATCGGCGGTGATCTGGGCGCGGCGGTCAAGGGGTTCAAGAAGGCGCTCTCCGATGAGCCGGCCGACACCAAACCCGAGCAGAAAGATGCCGAGTTCCCGACCAAGCAGTTGAACGAGACGGCCAGCAACGTCGAAGCCGCCAAGCAGAAAGACAAAGATCAGGCCTAAGCCATGTTCGACATCGGTTTTTGGGAGCTGGTCGTCATCGGCGTCGTCGCCCTGGTGGTGCTGGGTCCCGAGCGGTTGCCGGTCGCGATCCGCACCGCCAGCCACTGGATAAGGCTGATCCGCAGCACCGCCAACTCGGTCAAGGCCGAGCTGGAACAGGAGCTCAAGTTGCAGGATCTGCACAACGACCTGAAGAAGGCCGAACGGTTGCAGATGAACAACCTGAGCCCCGAGCTGCAGGAGTCCATCGAGCAGTTGAAAGCGGCCGCCCAGTCGGTGAATCGTCCCTATCAGGGGGAGAACGAGATCCGCCCGCCTCGGGAGCCCGCCCAGGCTGAGCCAGCCACTCCGGTGGCGGCCCCGGCGCCCACCCCAGAGGTGCCACCGGTCAACAGCCAGCGAGAGAGCGAGCCTGTGCCCGCCAGCGAGTCCGCAGCCAAAGGGGAGGTGAAGCCATGAGTCAGGCAGAACAACCCCTCATCAGCCATCTGGTAGAGCTGAGAACCCGTCTGCTGCGCGCGATCTCCGCCATCCTGCTGGTGTTCATCGCGCTCATCTATTTCTCCAACAACATCTACGACTTCGTGGCTCAGCCGCTGCTCAGCCAGCTGCCGGAAGGGACCAGCATGATAGCGACGGATGTGGCGACCCCCTTCATCACGCCCATCAAGCTGACCCTGGTGGTCTCCTTCTTCGTGGCGATCCCTTATTTGCTCTACCAAGCCTGGGCCTTCATTGCCCCCGGTCTGTACCAGCATGAACGGCGTCTCATCATGCCGCTGGTCGCCTCCAGTGCCGTGTTGTTCTACGCCGGCATGGCGTTCGCCTACTACGTGGTGTTCCCCCTGGTGTTCGGCTTCTTCACCAGTACCGCCCCCGCCGGGGTGACGGTGGCGACCGACATCGCCAGCTACCTGGACTTCGTGCTGACCCTGTTCTTCGCGTTCGGGGTGGCGTTCGAGATCCCGGTGGCCACCATACTGCTCTGCTGGACCGGGGTGACCACCCCCAGGAGCCTGAAGGAGAAGCGCCCTTACGTCATCGTCGGGGTCTTCGTGGTCGGTATGTTGCTGACGCCGCCCGATGTCTTCTCCCAGACCCTGCTCGCGATCCCCATGTGGGGCCTGTGGGAGATAGGTCTGTTCTTCGCCCGCTTCTACGTGAAGAAAGAGGACGAGGAGCAGCAACAAACGGAAGAGGGGAGCTGAGGCTCCCTTCCTCTTTTCATGCATCCGTTCGAGGCGTATGGTAAGGCCCCATCGAGTAGATGGTTTTCAAATGCCTGATATGCACCTCGTTTGTCCGGAACCCCTGACGCCATGATCGACATCGGTTTGAACCTGACCAGCAGCCAGTTCGCAGGCGAACAGGCCGACCTGGTGGAACGCGCGCGCGCCGCCGGGGTGGAAGCCCTGATCCTGACCGGCACCGATCTGGCCGGCAGCCGCGAGAGCGCCGCATTGGCCGCCCGCTGGCCCGGTTACTGCTTCTCCACCGCCGGGGTACATCCCCACGATGCCAAGAGTGTCGATGAGGCGACCCTGCCCGCCTTGCGCGAATTGGCGGCTCTGCCCCAGGTGGTGGCCATCGGCGAATGCGGTCTCGACTACAACCGGGACTTCTCCCCCCGCCCGGTGCAGGACGCGGTGTTTGACGCCCAGCTGGCGCTCGCCGCTGAGCTCGGGATGCCGGTGTTTCTCCACTGCCGCGATGCCCATGACAAATTCGTCGAAATCCTGCGCCCCTGGTTGCCCCGCCTGCCGGGGGCCGTGCTGCACTGCTTCACCGGCTCCGACGCCGAGCTGGACGAGTGCCTGGCGCTGGGGCTGCATATCGGGGTGACCGGCTGGCTCTGTGACGAGCGCCGTGGCCAGCTGCTGCGCGAGCAGGTGGCCCGCATTCCGGCGGGTCGCCTGATGATAGAGACGGACGCCCCCTACCTGGTGCCGCGGGATCTGAAACCCAGGCCCAAACGCAACGAACCCGCTTTTTTGCCGCACATCGCCCAGGTGGTGGCGGCCTGCCGTGGTGAAGCGCCCGAGGCCTTGCTGGCCCATACCCGGGCCACCTCCGCCGCATTCTTCCAACTTCCGCTTTTGGAGTGATTCATGGCCACAACTCTTCCGGGGGCCTTCCCGGGCCGTCGCCTGCGCCGGGTGCGCAAACATGACTTCAGCCGCCGCCTGGTGCGCGAGAACGTACTGACCGTCGACGATCTCATCTATCCCGTGTTCGTGCTGGAGGGAGAGGGTCAGCGAGAGGCCGTTGCCTCCATGCCGGGGGTGGACAGGCTCTCCATCGATCTGCTGCTCGAAGAGGCCGCCGAACTGGTGGCCCTGGGTGTGCCGGCGGTGGCCCTGTTCCCGGTGACGCCGCTGGAGAGAAAGAGTCTGATGGCGGAAGAGGCCTACAACCCGGATGCCCTGGCCCAGCGGGCGACCCGTGCCCTCAAGGCTCGCTTCCCGGAGCTCGGGGTCATCACCGATGTGGCGCTCGACCCCTTCACCACCCATGGCCAGGACGGCATCATCGATGACGAAGGCTATGTGCAGAACGACATCACCACCGAGATCCTGGTGAAGCAGGCGCTCTCCCATGCCGCCGCCGGGGCCGACATGGTGGCACCGTCCGACATGATGGACGGCCGCATCGGTGCCATCCGCGCGGCGCTGGAGGAGAATGGCTTCGTCAACGTGCAGATCATGGCCTACTCCGCCAAGTACGCCTCCCACTACTACGGCCCGTTCCGCGATGCGGTGGGCTCCGCCGCCAACCTCGGCAAGAGCAACAAGGCCACCTACCAGATGGACCCGGCCAACGGCAACGAAGCCCTGCACGAGGTGGCCCTCGACATAGCCGAAGGGGCGGACAGCGTGATGGTCAAGCCGGGCATGCCCTACCTGGACATCATCCGCCGGGTGAAGGATCAGTTCGGCGTGCCGACTTTCGCCTATCAGGTGAGCGGCGAGTACGCCATGCACATGGCGGCGATCCAGAATGGCTGGCTCAAGGAGAAGGAGTGCGTGATGGAATCCCTGCTCTGCTTCAAGCGGGCCGGGGCCGATGGCATCCTCACCTATTTCGCCAAGCGGGTCGCCCAGTGGTTGAAAGAGGACGCCCGACGCTGAGGCGGGGAGTGTCCATGCCCTCACAATGCCGGCCCTCGGGCCGGCATTGTCGTCTCTGGCAGATGAAGTGCTGGTTTTATGAACAAAATGCCTGAAAAAGTGGGCAACAAGCCCGTCTCTTGGCGGCAAAGGCTTGATAAATGGGGTTTCTGCCTACATCTTAGATGGTCCAAGCAGGCTTCTGGACGGCAGGGGCTGCAGAGCATTTAGAGGTACCGCAGATGACTAACCCTTTGCTGACAATGGACTCGCTGCCTCCCTTCAGCCAGATCCAGCCCGATCAGGTGCAACCTGCCGTGACGCAGGCCATCGCTGATTGCAAACAGAAGATTGAGGACGTGCTGGCCCAGAAGGAGCCTCACACCTGGGACAGCCTGATCGCCCCGCTGGAAGAGGTCAACGACCGCCTCTCACGGATCTGGTCCCCCATCAGCCACCTCAACGCCGTGCAGAACAGCGAGGCGCTGCGGGCGGCTCACGATGCCTGCCTGCCGCTGCTGTCCGAATTCCAGACCTATGTCGGTCAGCATGAAGGGCTCTATCAAGCCTATCTGGCCCTCTCCGAGAGCGATGACTTCCCCCGGCTCGATGATGCCCAGCGCAAGGAGATCCTGAACACCCTGCGCGATTTCCGCCTCTCCGGCATCGGTCTGCCTGCCGAGGCGCAGCAGCGTTACGGCGAGATCCAGGCCCGCCTCTCGGAGCTCGCCTCCCGTTTCAGCAACAACGTGCTGGACGCGACCCAGGGCTGGCACAAGCTGGTGACCGACGAGGCCGAGCTGGCCGGTCTGCCCGCGAGCGCCCAGGCTGCCGCGCGCCAGATGGCCGAACTCAAGGGCAAGGAGGGGTGGTTGTTCACCCTGGACATCCCCTCCTACCTGCCGGTGATGATGTATGCCGACAGCCGCGCCCTGCGTGCCGAGCTGTATGAGGCCTTCACCACCCGCGCCTCCGACCAGGGCCCCAACGCTGGCAAGTGGGACAACTCCGCCATCATGACCGAGTTGCTCACCCTGCGCCGGGAGCTGGCCCGACTGCTGGGCTTTGCCAACTATGCCGAACTCTCCCTCGCGACCAAGATGGCGGACAAGCCGGAGCAGGTGGTGGACTTCCTCACCGACCTGGCTGCCAAGTCCCTGCCCCAAGGCAAGGCGGAGCTGGAGGAGATCCGCGCCTTTGCCGCCGAGCAGCACGGTCAGGACGAACTGGCGGCCTGGGATCTTGCCTATTACGCAGAAAAGCTCAAACAGCACAAGTTTTCGGTCTCTGATGAGCAGTTGCGTCCTTATTTCCCCGCCGGTCGGGTCGTGAAGGGGCTGTTCGAGGTGGTCAAGCGGGTGTTCGGCATGAAGGTACGCGAGCGTCTCGGCATCGACACCTGGCACCCGGATGTGCGCTTCTACGACATCTTTGACGCCGATGACGAGCTGCGCGGCAGCTTCTACCTGGATCTCTATGCCCGCGAGCACAAGCAGGGCGGCGCCTGGATGGATGTCTGCCTGGGTCGCCGCTACCGTCAGGACGGCTCCCTGCAAAAGCCGGTGGCCTACCTGACCTGCAACTTCAACGGCCCGGTGGACGGCAAGCCGGCCCTGTTTACCCACAACGAAGTGGTCACCCTGTTCCACGAGTTCGGCCACGGCATTCACCACATGCTGACCCGCATCGATGTGGCTGGCGTGGCTGGCATCAACGGCGTGGCCTGGGATGCGGTGGAGCTGCCGAGCCAGTTCCTCGAGAACTGGTGCTGGGAATCCGAGGCGCTGGCCTTCATCTCCGGCCATTACGAGACCGGGGAGCCGCTGCCCGCCGATCTGCTGGAGAAGATGCTGACCGCCCGCAACTTCCAGGCGGCGATGCAGATGCTGCGCCAGCTGGAGTTCGCCCTGTTCGACTTCCGTCTGCACCAGACCTTTGACCCGACCAGAGCGGATCAGATCCCTGCGCTGCTGGATGAGGTGCGCAGCCAGGTCGCCGTGATGACGCCTCCGGCGTTCAACCGCTTCCAGCACAGCTTCTCCCACATCTTCGCGGGCGGCTACGCGGCGGGCTACTACAGCTACAAGTGGGCCGAGGTACTCTCTGCCGACGCCTTCTCCCGCTTCGAGGAGGAGGGGATCTTCAACCCGGCCACGGGCCACTCCTTCCTGAAGAACATTCTGGAAAAGGGCGGCTCCAGGGAGCCGATGGAGCTGTTCCGTGCCTTCCGTGGCCGGGAGCCCCAGGTGGATGCGCTGCTGCGTCACAGCGGTATCGCCGCGTGAGGTCCCGCCGCCACAGTGAGCCTCGATTGGATGAGCTGCCGCGCCACTGCGGGAGCTTCAAGCAGGTACACATTTGCGGCATAGTGGGATCGAAACGTGATTTTTGATAGAAAAAGGGACCTTTTGGTCCCTTTTTCCAAGCCTTTTTAATATCTTGCGGAGTGCATGTTTGCACTGTCCCCGCCTCTTCAGTAGAGTCGGGTTCTACCTTCCAGGGAGAGAAAGAACCTTGCCATGAGGCGAGCACTCGAGTCTGTCTATCAAATCATCTCCAGCCTGTCTCATTCGAGTGGTCAGGGATATTTTGATGCCTTTGTGAGTGAAATCGCCAACGCGGTGGGGGCTGACTTCGTCCTGGTGTCCGGCAAGGATCAGGCGGGTCTGTTCTTTACCGTGCATGCCGCCTATCCCGCCTCCCTCGACATCAACTCCTACAGCTTCCCCCTCGCCGACACTCCGGGGGAGATCGCCATGCAACAGGGTGAAGCCTGGTTCAGTGATCGCACCCGCCAGCTGTTCCCCCACGCCGCCGTGCTGGAGCGCTGCGAGGTGAGAGCCTATGCCGGCGTCGCGCTCAAGAACGCCGAGGGAGAGACCATCGGCCTGTGCAGCGTCATGTTCAAGCGGGCCATGCCGAGAATGGAGAAGATAGTGGGCCTGCTGCGTCTGCTGGCCCCGCTTGCCGGTCGTGAACTGGCGCTGATGTATCAGCAGCGCCAGAGCCAGGAGCAGCCGGCGCAACCGGAACATCACCACTTCCTGGACACCATGATGTCCCATGCGCCCGTGGGCATCGGCAAGGTGGATCTGGGCGGCAAGATCCTCTGGGCGAACCCGGCCATCGAGAAGATGCTCGGCTACAGCCAGGAGGAGCTGCAACAGCTCACCGTCGCCGAAATCAACCATCCGGACGACTGGCAGACCAGTATTGCGCTCTACGACACCCTCAAGCGGGGAGAGCGTCCCGCGTTTACCCAGGAGAAGCGTTATCTCCATCGGGATGGGACCGTCCTGTGGGGACGGGTGACGGTGACCCTGATCCGCAACGAGCAGATGCACCCCGACTATCTCATGGTGGTGCTGGAGAACATCGATCCCATCAGGCGCCATGCGGAGCAGCTCAAGCTCTCCCACCGGGTCTATGACAACCTCTCCGAAGCCATTCTGGTGTGCGATGCCGACAGTCGCATCATCTCGGTCAATCCGGCCTTCGAGAAGATCACCGGTTACAGCGAGGAGGAGGCGTGTGGCCAGCGGCCCAGCATGCTGAAGTCCGGACTGCACGATCAGACCTTCTATGCGGACATGTACCACGCCCTGGAGCGGGTGGGGATCTGGCGTGGGGAGGTGTGGAACAAGCGCAAGAACGGCAAGCTCTATCCCCAGCAGCTGATGATCAGCGCCGTGCGGGAAGGGGGCAAGATCAGTCAGTACATCGCCATCTTCAGCGATCTGTCCCAGACCAAGCTGGCAGAGCAGAAGATCGCCGCCCAGGCCAACTACGACAACCTCACCGGCCTGCCCAACCGCTGGCTGTTCGGTCGCTGTCTGGCCCGCTTCTGCGAACGGGGGGAGCGCTTCGCCCTCATGGTGCTCGACCTCAACAACTTCAAGGCGGTCAACAACAGCATGGATCACCATGTGGGCGACGCCCTGCTGCGGGAGGTATCGGACCGGCTGGTGAGCCGGGTGCGCACCGAGGATCTGGTGGCCCGCATCGGCGGCGACGAGTTTGCCTTCCTGGTGCCCGGCATCGTCAACCGCCGTCAGGCCGAGGTGTTTGCCAAGCAGGTGATCGGCGGCTTTGCCCGTCCCTTCATGCTGGCCAACCAGCACCTCTATGTGACCGCCACCCTGGGGATCACCCTCTGTCCCAATGACGGCGGCGACAGCGACGAGCTCTTGCGCAATGCCGAGCAGGCCCTGTTCGTCGCCAAGCGCCAGGGACGTCCCCTCGGCACCTACAACGCCTCCATGCGGGAAGAGGTGAGTCAGCGCCACCAGATGCAGCACGATCTGGCGGAGGCCATCAAGCTGGGCCAGCTGACCATGGCCTACCAGCCCATCTGGGACAACCGCAGCGGCCGGGTCGCCAAGCTGGAGGCCCTGGTGCGCTGGTATCACCCCCACTGGGGTCAGGTCTCACCGGCGGATTTCATCCCGCTGGCGGAAGAGGCGGGGCTCATCCAGGGGCTGGGTGCCCTGGTGCTGTGGCAGTCTTGCAGGGATCTGGCCAGATTGCAGCAGTCCGGCTTCCCGGATCTGCAGATGTCCATCAACCGCTCCACCCTGGAGTTCCAGACCATAGACCCGGAGGCCAACGAGTGGCTCAGGGTGATCCGCCACTTCGAGCTGGATCCGGCGGACATCATCATCGAGATCACCGAGTCCCTGCTGATGGAGACCAGCGATCAGCACAGGGTGCGGATCGATGCTCTGCGCGAGGCGGGCTGCAAGCTGGCCATCGACGACTTCGGCACCGGCTATTCGGCACTGAACTACCTGCGTACCTTCCCGGTGGATCTGGTGAAGATCGATCGCTCCTTCGTGCGCCATATTCCCTTCAACGAGCAGGACCGCCTGCTGCTCGACGGCATCATCAACATCGTGCACAACCTCGGCATGCAGGTGGTGATCGAAGGGGTGGAGACCCGGGAGCAGCTCAATTTCCTCTGCCAGAAGGGGTGCGCCTTCACCCAGGGGTATCTGCTCAGCCGCCCGCTGCCCTTCGACGATCTGACCGAGTACCTGAGTCTCAACCGTCAGGGCATGAACCTGGCGAATCTGACCACGGTGAGCTAACCCCCTGCTTCTGCTATCATGCCGGCTTCTGCGCCGTGATGAGTCCATGTTATGCCCCATATTCAGGTTTTCAGTGAAGTGCCCGCCCGCGATGGCGAGCTCGACGCCCTGCGCCAGCGCCTTGCCGACGTGGCGTTTCCCGCTCCCTTCGCCCTGGTGCTGACCGAATCGCGGTTGGAGCTGCGCAAACTGGACGAACCCAAGCTGGGGGCCGTTTATGTGGACTTCGTGGAAGGGGCGGTGGCCCATAGGCGCAAGTTCGGTGGCGGGCGCGGCCAGTCCATCGCCAAGGCAGTGGGATTGAAGTCGGGAGCCATGCCGACCGTGGTGGATGCCACCGCCGGGCTCGGGCGCGATGCCTTCGTGCTCGCCTCCCTCGGCTGCAAGGTGACCCTGATCGAACGCAGCCCCGTGGTGGCGGCCCTGCTCCAGGACGGTCTGACCCGGGCGGGGCAGGATCCCGAGATAGGCCCCTGGGTGCGCGAGCGGATGCAACTGCTGCAAGGCCCGGCGGTGGAGACCCTGCTGGCGCTGACCGAGCGGCCGGAGGTCATCTACCTGGATCCCATGTTCCCCCACAAGCAGAAGTCGGCGCTGGTGAAAAAAGAGATGCGGGTGTTCCAGTCCCTGGTGGGAGCGGATCTCGACGCGGATGCCCTGCTGCCGGCGGCGCTCAGGATGGCTGACAAGCGGGTGGTGGTGAAGCGGCCCGACTATGCGGGCTGGCTCAACGAGCACAAGCCCAGCATGGCCATCGAGACCAAGAGCAACCGCTTCGACGTCTATGTGATGGCGGCGCTGGCGAGTTGAGTGGCGACTGGCAGGGAATCTGAGCGTCAAACGAAGAGGGCCAACCTGATCAGGTTGGCCCTCTTGCTATTCATTGGCTGCGGGGTGGGGCGAAGTGGATCCGCTTTTCTTCCCCTTGCCAGACGAGTTCCAGGGTCGCCAGGTCCGCCAGGCTGAGGCGCTCAGCGCGCTCCAGCAGCAGATATTCGACTCCATCGCTGGCTTCTATGGTGCGGATCCTGTCCGCCCAGGTTCGTCCATCCCGGTCGGTGATCGTGACGGGCAGCTGCCAGCTGGCGGCGATCTCCAGCCAGTCGTACAGGTCACAGCTGACGGGTTGGTAATCGGCCATGGGGTGTGCGCCTCAGGCTTCCAGCAGCCGGGTGGACCAGCCCATCTTCTGCTGGCGCTCCACCTCGAGGCGCAGCTCGCTGGCGCGCAGGTAGTGTTCGTCCAGCCAACCCTTGGGCAGGGTCAGGGTCAGGGCATCTTCATCGGCTTGCAGCATGAACCTGGGCACAGTGCCCTGGGTCCGGCGCATGCAGAGGATGAGGGAGATGCGCAGGATACGGGCCAGCCGGATCGCCTGGCGACCGGTGACGGCGCCCTGTTTCTCCAGTGGCTCCAGCTTGAATTCATCCCGCTGGTTGAACAGCAGGGCCGACAGCAGCTTCTTCTGCGCGGGGGTGAAGCCCGGCATGTCGATGTTGTCGATGATGTAGGCAGCGTGCTGCGGCGCCTTCTTGTACTCGATGCACAGACCGATTTCGTGCAGCAGGGCTGCGTAGCGCAGGATCGGGCGACCGTATCGCTTGGAGAGGCGCCAGGCCGGCTGCAACTGGGTGAACGCTTCGATGGCGGTGTCGCGGACCCGCTCGGCGTGCTCCTTGTCGAGCTGGTAGCGGCTGATCAGGCTGTCGGCGGTGCGATCCCGGGCATCACAGTCGTGATTGTTGCCGAGCAGGCCGTAGATGAGCCCTTCACGCAGCGCACCGCCCGCCAGGGTCATGCTCTCGATGTCGAGGGTCTCGAAGATGGCGATCAGGATGGCGAGACCGGAGGGGAACACGGTCAGCCGTTCGGCCGCCAGCCCTTCGAGCTGCAACTGATCGAGTCTGCCGCAGGCGATGGCCTGACCCATCAGCTCTTGCAACTTGGGCAGGGTGACCCGCTCGCTCTTGCCCTGGGCCAGCATGATCTCCTGCAGCGCCTGGACGGTGCCGGAGGCGCCGACGCAGGTGCGCCAGCCGAGGACACGGTAGTCCGCAGCCACTTTCTCCAGTACCGCCTTGGCGGCGGCAATGGCCTGGTTGAAGCGCGCCTCGGAGAGCTCGCCATCACCGAAGTGGTTGTTGAGCCAGGTGACGCAGCCCATGTGCAGGCTGTTGAGCAGCTTGGCTTCGCTCTGCTCGCCGATCACCAGCTCGGTGCTGGCGCCGCCGATGTCGATCACCAGCCGATTGCCTTCCCCTGCCGACGTCCAGGAGACACCTTCATAGATGGTCTTGGCTTCTTCCTCGCCCGAGATGATCTCGATGCTGTGGTTGAGCACCCGTTCCGCTTCGCTGATGAATTCGTCGACGTTGGTGGCCAGGCGCAGGGTGGCGGTGCCCACTACCCGGATGTTGTCGGACGGGATGTCCTGCAACTGCTCGGAGAAGAGGCGCAGACAATCCCAGCCCCGCTCCATGGCGGCACGGTTGAGGCGAAAATCGGCATCGAGGCCGGCGGCGAGGCGTACCTTGCGCTTGACCTTGGTGACGGTGCGCAGGGCACCGGCGACCTCGCGCACCACCAGCATGTGAAAGCTGTTGGAGCCGAGGTCGATGGCGGCATAGAGAGGCGAGTTGTGCAACTTGGCCGATCCCTCAGTTCTTGCGGGGGGGACGACGACGGTTGTTGCTGTTGCCACCGCCCTGGCGATCCCGCATGTTGCGGTTCACCGGCTGGCGGTTGCGGAACACCCGTTTTGGTGCGGTGACGTCATCCAGCAGCGCCTCGCGGTCATACTTGCTGACCGGGATGGGGTGGTGGATGTACTCCTCGATGGCCGGCAGGTTGAAGGCATAGTCTTCACAGGCCAGGCTGATGGAGTGACCGCTTCTGCCGGCGCGGCCGGTACGACCGATGCGGTGGACATAGTCTTCGGCATCGTCGGGCAGGTCGTAGTTGAAGACGTGAGTCACGTCGGGGATGTGCAGACCACGGGCGGCCACGTCGGTGGCGACCAGGATATCCAGGGTGCCCTTGGTGAACTCTTCCAGGATCTTCATCCGCTTCTTCTGCGGCACGTCGCCGGTCAGCAGGCCGACGCGGTGGCCGTCGTTCTCCAGCCAGGCGTGAACGTCTTCACAGACGTGCTTGGTGTTGGCGAAGACGATGGCTTTCTCGGGCCACTCCTCTTCCATCAGGGAGAGCAGCAGCAACATCTTGTCTTCGTTGGAGGGGTAGAAGAGCTCCTCCTTGATCCGCACGCCGGTCATCTGTTCCGGTTCGACCTGCACATGTTCCGGGTGGTTCATGTGTTCATAGGCCAGCTCCTGCACCCGCAGGGAGAGGGTGGCGGAGAACAGCATGCTCAGACGCTCGGTGGCGGGGGGCATGCGGCGGAACAGGAAACGGATGTCCTTGATGAAGCCCAGATCGAACATGCGATCCGCTTCGTCCAGAACCACGACCTGGATGTTGCCGAGATCGATGACCTTGGACTTGAAGTAGTCGATGATGCGACCCGTGGTGCCGATCAGGATGTCGACGCCCTGTTCCAGCACGGCCAGCTGCTTGTCATAGCCTTCGCCACCATAGGCGAGACCGAGCTTGAGCCCGGTGGAGGCGGACATGCTCTCTGCATCGTTATAGATCTGGACGGCCAGCTCCCGGGTCGGGGCCATGATGATGGCGCGGGGCTGGTTGACGAGGCGCGGCCTGGTCAGCGGATGGGTCAGCAAATAGTTGAATGTCGCCGCCAGGAAAGCCAGGGTTTTGCCGGTCCCCGTCTGGGCCTGACCGGCGAGGTCATGACCTTCAACCAGCAGGGGCAGGGACAGTGCCTGGATGGGCGTACAATAGTGAAATCCCTTTGATTCCAGACCAGCCAGAACTTCGGGTTCGAGGCCCATTTGGGCGAATTTTTCGGTCGTTAGATGTGTTTTGCTCATGGCGGTAGGTTATCAGGTTAGGCTTGCAATAATAAACAGGATCATTTCAAATAGGGCAACTATTGCCTTTGTTGAACCATCAATAAAGCCTTAATTACTGACTGGAGTTGGAGATGAGTGACAAGATTGTTCAGCTGAGCGATGCCAGCTTCGAGGCCGATGTAATCAACGCCGACAGCCCTGTTCTGGTCGATTTCTGGGCCGAATGGTGTGGACCGTGCAAGATGATTGCCCCGATCCTGAACGAAGTTGCTCAGGAATATGAAGGTCGCGTGACCGTGGCGAAATTGAACATCGATCATAACGCCGACACTCCGCCCAAGTACGGCATTCGTGGTATCCCGACCCTGCTGCTGTTCAAGAATGGTGAAGTGGCAGCGACCAAGGTCGGCGCCCTGTCCAAGACCCAACTGAAAGAGTTCCTGGACGGCAACCTGTAATAATCAAGAAGGAGCGCATTGCAATAATGCGCTCCTTGTGTTTTATCACCTAGACGCTCACCCTGATTGGTGCTAGTTTATCGCTCGTTTGCTAACCTTTTTGCCTGACTCTTTGCTTAACTACCAGCCTGGCAAGTCAAATCCGATCAGCATCAATCCAGCAGACTGTCTCCTCATTTCAATCCTTGCTTACAGACTTTCACCACTATGAATCTGACTGAACTTAAGAACACTCCTGTGTCCGAGCTGGTCCAGCTTGGCGAATCCATGGGGTTGGAAAATCTGGCTCGGGCGCACAAGAAAGACATTATCTTTGCAATCCTCAAGGCGCACGCCAAGGGCGGCGAGGATATCTTTGGCGACGGTGTGCTGGAAATCCTGACCGACGGTTTCGGTTTCCTGCGCAGTGCAGACGGCTCTTATCTCGCTGGTCCGGATGACATCTATGTCTCCCCGAGCCAGATCCGCCGCTTCAACCTGCGTACCGGCGATACCATTTCCGGCAAGATCCGGCCGCCGAAAGAGGGCGAGCGCTATTTCGCCCTGCTCAAGGTCAACGACGTCAACTACGACCGTCCGGAAAACTCCCGCAACAAGATCCTGTTTGAAAACCTCACTCCCCTGCACGCCAACGAGCGTCTGCGCATGGAGCGTGGCAACGGTTCCACCGAAGACATCACCGCCCGTGTACTGGATCTGGCATCCCCGATCGGCAAGGGCCAGCGCGGTCTCATCGTTGCACCGCCCAAGGCCGGTAAGACCATGCTGCTGCAGAACATCGCCCAGAGCATCGCCTACAACCACCCGGATTGTGAGCTGATCGTGCTGCTGATTGACGAGCGTCCGGAAGAAGTGACCGAGATGCAGCGCATGGTGAAGGGCGAAGTCATCGCCTCCACCTTCGACGAGCCGGCCTCCCGTCACGTCCAGGTCGCCGAAATGGTGATCGAGAAGGCCAAGCGTCTGGTCGAGCACAAGAAGGACGTGGTGATCCTGCTGGACTCCATCACCCGTCTGGCCCGCGCCTACAACACCGTCATCCCGTCTTCCGGCAAGGTGCTGACCGGTGGTGTGGACGCCAACGCCCTGCACCGTCCGAAGCGTTTCTTCGGTGCGGCGCGCAACGTCGAAGAGGGCGGCAGCCTGACCATCATCGCCACCGCGCTGATCGATACCGGCTCCAAGATGGATGAAGTCATCTACGAAGAGTTCAAGGGTACCGGCAACATGGAACTGCACCTCTCGCGCAAGATTGCCGAGAAGCGCGTCTACCCGGCCATCGACATCACCCGCTCCGGCACCCGCAAGGAAGAGCTGCTGACCGCACCGGACGAGCTGCAGAAGATGTGGATCCTGCGCAAGATCATTCACCCCATGGGCGAGATCGACAGCATCGAGTTCCTCATCGACAAGCTGGCTGCGACCAAGACCAACGACGAGTTCTTCGACTCCATGAAGCGTCAACAGAAGTAACAGCCTCTTCAATGACAAAACCGCGGCCCAGGTCGCGGTTTTTGTTTATCTATTTCACGGCTGGCTTAGTAGTATGAAGCCTCGATGTCACAAGGAAAGGGACGTCATGAAGCTGGTGTTGTTCATATGGATGGGTTGGTTGTGGCTGGCGGCCCCGGTGCATGCCGACTCCCCGCCGCAATTGCAGGCTCCCCTGGTGGCGGACGAGGGACTGGAGGGGCATCGGGCGTACCTGGACGGCCGTATGGCGCTCGGGCAGTTTGATGCCATGGACTCGTTGCTCGAGACCCTGTCGGTGGGGCAGCGGGAGTTCCTGTTGTTCCAGTTGCTGGGTGAGCTCAAGTCATCGGGCGCACCGAGCCCAGCGCTGCTGGCCTGGGTGCGGGCACAAGCGGCCAAGGCGCCACAATGGCTGGTGGAAGGGAAGGTGGACGGTTTCCTGGTGCAGCTACCCGCCTATGACTTCCCCGCCGAGGCCCGGCTGGTGCTGAGCCACTGGCAGCAGCTGGCCTGGCAGGACAACTATCGCCAGTTGCTGGAGCAGGATCGCTTCGACTTCAAGCAGGTCTACTACAGCCGCAATCCCGAGCTGGCACAGCAGCAGCAGGCCCTGCTGGCGGTGCTCGATCGGCAGCCGGTATCCGTGCTGCGTCGGGAGGCGCAGCGGCTTGCCGCCCTCAATCTCTTCCTGCCGGACAACCAGTTGCTGCTGCACTTCATCGAACAGACCGGGAAGACGGCACTCTACCTCAAGCTGTGGCGTCAGCCAGTGGATCACGATAGCCTGACTGCGCTACACACCATTTCCCGCTTTTATTCAGGTCAGGAGGCGAGCGATCTGCTGATCGCCGCCAGCCAGAACAGCCGCCTGATGGTCCCCGCCCTGCACCAGCTCAGCCGCCTCTCCCCCTTGCCGGACGGGGCCCAGCAGTTCCTCCTGGCCGAACTCGGCAAGCACCAGTATGGCGGGCTGGTGGCCGGCCTGTTGTTGCAGATGGACGAGCCCAGGCTCCTGGGTCAATTGGCAAACCGGCTGACGCTTCAGGAGCGGCGACACGCCTCGTCCGTCATGAGGTCCGATACGGGTACACCGGATACGCCGCCAGGGTTATAATGCGGGACCACCTGATCCCGCTGGGGTACTTGCATGAAATACAAGGACTTGCGTGATTTTATCGCGCAGTTGGAACAAAACGGACAGCTCAGGCGCATCAGTCGCGAGATAGACCCCTATCTGGAGATGACCGAGATCAGCGACCGTACCCTGCGTGCGGGGGGCCCGGCCCTGCTGTTTGAGAATCCCAAGGGCTACACCATGCCGGTGTTGACCAACCTGTTCGGCACGCCGGACCGGGTTGCCATGGGCATGGGCCAACCCAACGTCAGCGCCCTGCGCCAGGTGGGGACCTGGCTCTCCTACCTGAAAGAGCCGGAGCCGCCTCGCGGGCTCAAGGAGCTGATGGAGAAGCTGCCCATCTTCAAGCAGGTGCTCAACATGCCGACCAAGCGGCTCTCTTCGGCCCCCTGTCAGCAGGTGGTGCTGGAAGGGGGCGCGGTGGATCTGGATCAGATCCCCATCCAGCACTGCTGGCCCGGGGATGTGGCGCCCCTGGTCACCTGGGGTCTGACGATCACCCGCGGTCCCTACAAGAAGCGGCAGAACCTCGGCATCTATCGCCAGCAGAAGATCGGCAAGAACAAGCTGATCATGCGCTGGCTGGATCACCGGGGCGGCGCCATCGATTTTCGCGAGTGGCAGGAGGCCCACCCGGGCGAACGCTTCCCGGTGGCGGTGGCGCTGGGCGCCGATCCGGCGACCATCCTGGGTGCGGTGACGCCGGTCCCGGACAGCCTCTCCGAATACGCCTTTGCCGGTCTGCTGCGGGGCAGCCGTACCGAGGTGGTGAAGGCGCTGAGCTGCGATCTGGAAGTGCCCGCCAGCGCCGAGATCGTGCTGGAAGGCTATCTGGAGCCGGGGGAGATGGCCCCCGAAGGGCCTTACGGCGATCACACCGGCTACTACAACGAAGTGGACGAGTT
Source organism: Aeromonas sp. QDB25 (assembly GCF_027707725.1). NCBI lineage: Bacteria > Pseudomonadati > Pseudomonadota > Gammaproteobacteria > Aeromonadales > Aeromonadaceae > Aeromonas > Aeromonas sp. QDB25. The sequence continues at coordinate 21,512 of NZ_JAPCIZ010000063.1, forward strand.
CCCGGTCTTCACCATCACCCACATGACGATGCGCCGGGATGCCATCTACCACAGCACCTACACCGGCCGTCCGCCCGATGAGCCGGCGGTGCTCGGGGTGGCGCTCAACGAGGTGTTCGTACCGCTGTTGCAGAAGCAGTTCCCCGAGATCGTGGATTTCTACCTGCCGCCGGAGGGGTGCTCCTACCGGATGGCGGTGGTGACCATCAAGAAGCGTTACCCTGGCCACGCCAAGCGGGTGATGCTGGGAGTCTGGTCCTTCCTGCGCCAGTTCATGTACACCAAGTTCGTGATCGTCTGCGATGACGACATCAACGCCCGGGACTGGAAGGACGTTATCTGGGCCATCACCACCCGGATGGATCCGGCCAGGGACACCACCCTGATCGAGCACACCCCCATCGACTACCTGGACTTCGCCTCGCCGGTCTCCGGGCTCGGCTCCAAAATGGGGCTGGATGCCACCAACAAGTGGCCGGGGGAGAGCAATCGGGAGTGGGGTCAGCCCATCGTCCAGGACGAGGCGGTAAAGCAGAAGATCGATGCCATCTGGGACGAGCTGAAGATCCTCGACTGAGGGATCCCCGATGGGGCACGGCCATTGTGACGCAAAAGTGCGGTATTGCCGTGCCGAATTGGGTATGCTCGACGGACCTGACCACCAACTGGTCGCCATAAAAACAGTGAAACCATGAGCGAAGCGGGCCGGGCAGGCCCCTCACAAGGACAAGAATGCAACGTATCAAGTGCCGCGTAGAGGAACTGCGCGAATATGTCGACACCATCTGGCACGTGGCGCTGGCGCCGCAGCAGGAGGTGAGCTTCAAGCCGGGCCAGTATCTGCTGGTGGTGATGAGCGATTCGGACAAGCGCCCCTTCTCCATCGCCAACTCGCCGACCCGCTCCGGCGTGCTGGAGCTGCAGATCGGTGCCACTCCCGAGAATGCCTATGCCGGTCAGGTGCTGGCCCGCATGCGCGAGCAGGGAGAGATCGAGGTCGAGCTGGCCGCCGGCAAGGCGTTCCTGCGCGACGAATCCCCCCGACCGCTGATCCTGATGGCGGGCGGCACCGGCTTCTCCTATGCCCGCGCCATCCTGGAATACCTGATTGGCAGCGGCAGCAAGCGTCCTGTGTTCCTCTACTGGGGGGTACGCCAGGCGCACTGGCTCTACGAGCTGGAGCAGATGCAGCAGTGGGAGCGCGACTACGCGCCGCTGACCTTCATTCCCGTGGTGCAGGAGCCCGAGAGCGACTGGACCGGCAGGACCGGGCTAGTGCACAAGGCCATCATGGATGACTTCGTCAGCCTGCATGACTACGACATCTATGTGGCGGGCCGCTTCGAGATGGCCGGTGCCGCGCGGGAAGAGTTCAAGGTGCTGGGCGCTGAGCCCGAGCGCATCTTCGGCGATGCCTACGAGTTTATCTGACCACGGCCAACCGCAGAGCGTCGATCTGCCCCCTTATCGTCTTGCGAGAGAAGGGGGGTGGGGAAGAGGGTAACCTAGCCCGTACCGGGCTCACCCCCTTTGCAGACGTGAAAAACGACAAACCCCAGCCTGGCTGGGGTTTGTGCTATCTACGGCGGGTTACGCCGGATCATTCGCCCTTGGCGGCGAGCTGCTGCTCGAGCTGGGCCAGCTTGGCCTCGAGGGCGGTCAGCTTCTCGCGGGTGCGCAGCAGCACCTTGGTCTGCACGTCGAACTCCTCGCGGCTCACCAGATCCAGCTTGTTGAGCTGGGCCTGCAAGACCTGACGGGTCTTTTTCTCCACCTCTTCACCCATGCTGCGAATGCCGGGGGGCAGGGCGTTGTGTATCTGTTTGGCGATCTCTTCCAGTTTTTTCGGGTCGATCATGGGGGTCTCCTTAAGCAATGGCGCCATTCTACCGACAAATCGTCCCCTTTGCCGAGATCGGGGCGGCTTTTTGCGCCATGGATCCCATCGGGCTCTGGTCGGGTCTGGTTGATGCACCCTGGCTGCTACCCTGTGACACCGGGAATCAATTCCAATTCCTTGATGGTGTACACAAAAAAATCAGATCAGATGACTGACCAGAGGCTTATTAATTGTTGCGTTGCTGTTAATATGATTCGGTCGGGTTTGAACCCTACCCCGTCAGGCTCATCATGGATAACAACATAAAAGAGATAAGGATATGAAGAAAAAGCTAATTTACGCGGCCGTCGTCAGTGCGCTGCTGAGCGGTTGTGGTGGCAGTGACGACAACACAGGCGATACCTCAAGCTATCTCGATTATCTGCTGAGCGGGGCCTTGTTGCACAATTCCAAAACAGGACGGACTTTCTCCAAGCGCCGATTTCGCTCAGTTGACCTGCTGTCGTACAGGCATACCTAACCCCGTCATCCTGTTGATAGCCT
>NZ_JAPCIZ010000064.1:0-23200 GCF_027707725.1 Aeromonas sp. QDB25
TGCTCATGGGGGGAGCGTATCTAAGGAGCAGGATCAAGCAAGCAGGAAAGTGGGATCAAGAGACGATCGTCTCATTTTTCCTGTGTCAATACTGTTCCGGTGAATACTTACGATGGCAGGGCGTATCCCGGCAGCCATCGTCGATGGCAGCTTGCAGGCGAGGGTGGGGCTGAACTTCTCCCCCGAGTTGAGCCAGGTGATGATCTGCGGCAACCCCGCCATGGTGAAAGAGACTCAGCAGACCCTGCTCGGGTTGGGGCTTGCCAAGAACCTGCGTCGCGCCCCCGGCAATATCAGCATGGAAAACTACTGGTAGGGGAGATGACTCCAGGGGCCACAGGCCCCTCAACCATGTCCATGGGCATGCTGGTCAGTGTTTTTGGTGGCCGTTGCCGCCGTGCTTGTTCCTGGGCTTGTCATGGCCCTGACCCGGGTTGTTGCCACTGTGAATGCTGCGGTTGTAATGGTCGCGGTATTTGCCATCCATGTTGTCGCAGTTGAGCTGGATGCGGCTGGTCCGGGTGCTGACATCCAGGCAGTTGTGCTGCCACCACTCGTACTCCTTGTCGTCCCAATCCAGGCTTACCCGGCCCTGGTCGGTGGAGATCCGGATGTCGTCATCGTGTTTGGAAGGGGGGGCAGCAAAGGCCATTCCCTGAACCAGAAGCAGGGAGAGCAGCAGTGCGCCGCGGGAAGTCATGGTCATGTGGGTCATCGCATCAAGGCTCCTGTCAGGGGGATCATTGATCCGGTTGCGTGCTGATCTGGTTGGTGCTGGGGGGCTGGTTGCGCTGCGTCTCGTCCTCCAGATTGAGGTTGGTCCTCTTGCAGTCGGCGGCGGCCGCGTCACCGCTCCCGAGATCGAAGCAGTTGCTCTGGGACCAGTCAAACTGCGTGTCATTCCAGTCCAGATTGAAGGTCAGCGCATCCACGGAGAAGGTCTGGCTCCCATCGTCCTGTGCCAGGGCGCTACCGGTGATCAGAAAAAGAGAGAGCAACAAAGCCGTCGTTCTGTTCATGATGTCCTCGAGTCGTGTTCGGTGGAAATGAGTGTAATGCGGCGGGCTTAACCCGAGCATAACCGCAGATGTCCTTCAGGTACGGGGTCGATTGTAGTGTTTTTCTGCTGCCGATTTGCACGTTTTGGTCGCACTCTGGGCAGCTGATCGTCCATGGGCGGGAATTCGGGGATTTGCCCTTCTCTCCGGGGGAGTGGTGACTATAATCGGCAGCCAACTTTTCCTGCAGATGTTTCCCGTTTCATCATGACTACTCAGGCTTGCGCCGCATTGCGTTACCCCAAGGGATGGTTCGCCCTCACGACTGTCTACAGTTTTACCGGGCTGGCCATTCTGGCTTCCATCGTCTTCTCCCTGCTGCTGTTTCTCTCCATCGACGAAAACCCCCTGATGAAGTGGCTGTTCGGCGGGCTGGCCATCATCTTCGAGCTGGGCAAGTTCTACGTCTGGTACGAGTACGGCGAGTGCAAGGCGAGGCGGGATCTGGGCGGCGCCTTCTGGTCGCTGCTGTTCTACAGCGTGCTGGCCGCCATCTCCATCGGGGGCAGTATCGGCGGCATCAACAGCGCCACCAACACCATCCTGAGCCAGCAGGCGCGTCACGAGCGGGAGATAGCCCGTTTCGACGAGCAGATAGCCAGCATAGAGCGGCAGATCCAGCTCAACGAAGAGGCGGCCCGCAAATACATCGAGATGGCGCGTATCTCGAGCGGCGTCAGCGGTCTGCAGCAGGCCAACACCAAGCTCAGGCTGCGTCAGGACGAGCTGCGCCAGGAGCGGGACGCCAAGCCGCTGGGGGAGCAGTCCTCCATGCTGGGGCTGATGAGCAGTCTGGCGGACGGGGTGGGCATGAGCATCGGCCAGGTGCAGTTCCTGCTGGTCTGCTTCCTGTCTATCCTGCTCGATGCGTTTGGTGCCTTTTTCGTCAGCCTGATCGGTGAGGAGAACCGCTTCCGCCGTCAATGGATGTGGCAACGGGAGAAGGCGCAAGCCGAGGCCCGGGTCGCAGTGCCGACCCCGGAGCCGCCAGCCATCAGCAGACCCGTGCCCGAGCCAGCCGTGGTCGCCCAGGTGCGCGGTGCGCTGGAGAGCGGCGAGCTCAAATGCAGCAAACGCAAGGTGGCGGAGGCATTGTCACTGTCTCTGGAGGAGGTGGACCGGGTGTTCCAGCATCTGCTGGCGCAGGGCGTGCTGGGGCAGGGCAGCAATCGTCACTACCATCTTCGTGCCGAGCAGGGATGAATCCGGCTCAGTCGAACCAGATAAGACCCTCATAGGGTTGCTGTCTGAGGGAGGCGAGCCGGCTATCCAGGTTGCCTGCATGGATTTCCAGCCGGTGCCCGTCGGGATCCAGCAGATAGAGTGAATCCCCTTCGCTGCTGTTCTCCTTCCACTCCACGACGCCCGCCGCGCGCAGACGGGCGCAGAAGGCTGGAAACTGTTCAGGCGAGATGCCAAACGCGACATGGCTGTAATCTCTGGCCGGTTGGGGAGGATCGCAGGAGAGACAGAGCCAGAGATCGCCGAGGGTGAGATAGGCTCCCCGTGCCCATCTCACCCTGGGGCGACATCCCAGCAAGTCGACATAAAAGGCAACGCTGCTGTCGAGATCGCCGGTTGCCAGTGTGAGATGGTTCAGTCCATGCAGCATCTTCTCTTCTTCCCCCTTGTCCCTGAACCCTAGTGAGTGAGCACCATCATCAGGCTGAGGAAGGCGGCCAGCCCGCCGCCGATGCCGATGATCCAGTAAAAGCCCTTTGCCCCCTGTTTGAGCGGAATGCGGAAGTAGAGCAGAAACGCCCACCACCCCAGGGCCAGCAACAGAGGAATAAGAAACATTCGAGCCATGGTGTCCTCGCTGTTATTCTGTTGACCCTTGATCAATCAACAGGATGGATTGTGCAATGACGCAGCTACAGATTACCGCATTCGGCGACCCCTCGGTACTCAGGCTCAACCCTTCCCTGGACAAGGTGCCCGCGGAGGGAGAAGTCCGGGTGCGCATCTGCTTTGCGGGGGTCAACCCCATCGATGCCAAGACACGGGCCGGTCTCGGCTGGGCGGCCGCCCAGAACAAGGACAACCTGCCCTGGACGCCGGGCTATGACGTGGCCGGTGTGGTGGAAAAGGTGGGGCCCGGCGTGACCTCTCTGGCCGAGGGGGAACTGGTGTGCGGCATGGTGGGTTTCCCCCTCGCCGCCGGTGCATATGCCGAATCCGTGGTGGCCCGCGAGGAGGAGCTGGTCAAGCTCGATGGGGTGAGCCTCAGGCAGGGAGCGGCTCTGCCGCTGGCGGGTCTCACTGCCTGGCAGGGGCTGCTGGAGCACGGTGGCTTGCAGTCGGGGCAACGGGTACTGATCCTGGCCGGTGCCGGTGGCGTCGGCCATCTGGCGGTGCAGTTTGCCGCCGCCTATGGTGCCCACGTGGTTGCCACGGCAAGCGGCGACAATCACAGCTTCCTTCATAGTCTCGGGGCGAGCCGGATGGTGGATTACCACCAGGCCGGGTGGTGCACCGAAGCGATCACCGATGGTCCGTTCGATCTGGTGCTGGATCTGGTGGGGGGCGAGAGCGGCAAGGCGGCGCTCGCCTGCGTCAAGCCGGGCGGCCGTCTGGTGACGGTCCCCACCATCACGGCCCAGCAGATCAAGGACGCGGGGGCCGAGCTCGGTGTCGAGGTTGTCGGCATGCTGGTCCATCCCGATCGAACGCAGCTGACCCAGATGCTGACGCTGCTTCGCCAGGGGGAGGTGAAGATCACCGTCTCCGGTGAATACACGCTGGCAGAAGGGGCGCTGGCCCATCAGACCATCGAGCAGGGCCATGTGCGCGGCAAGCTGTTGCTGCGCATGTCCGCCGCAGACGGCCAGCCCGGATGATAGACTTCACCGGGATGGGGCTGGGAGGGCTGTTTCTGAGCGCCTTCACCTCCGCCACCCTGTTGCCCGGCAGCTCGGAAGTGCTGCTGGGCGCCATGGCGGTCAAGGGGGAGTGGAGCATGACCAGCCTGCTTTTCTGGGCGACGCTGGGCAATACCCTGGGTTCCATGACCACCTGGTGGCTCGGCTGGCTCGCCACCCACAAGAAAAAACCGGAAGATTTTCAAGGCCGTGGGGAACAAAAAGCCCTTGGTTGGCTCAAACGTCATGGCCACTGGTGTCTGCTGCTTGCCTGGACGCCTGTGGTCGGCGATGGTCTCTGTCTGTTGGCTGGTTGGCTGCGCCTCTCCTTCTGGCGCTCCCTCATCTTGATCGGGCTCGGCAAATTGCTTCGTTATGCCCTGGTGTTTCTGCTGGCCAGTCAGATCTTCTAGCCCTTTTGTCACTCACGAGGTACCCGTGAACAAACTCATTCCATTAAGCATGCTGCTGGGCTTCTCCCTTCCCGTGCTGGCGGCCCCGACCCTGGTGTCCGAGCAGGTCAAACAAGAGGGCAAGCTCGGCATTCCCTATCAGATGTACAAGCTGGACAACGGTTTGACCGTGATCCTTGCCCCCGACCACTCCGATCCCCTGGTGCATCTGGACGTCACCTATCACGTCGGCTCCTCCCGGGAAACCGTGGGCAAGTCGGGCTTTGCCCACTTCTTCGAGCACATGATGTTCCAGGGCTCCAAGCACGTTGGTGATCAGGAACACATGCGGATCATCAACGAGGCGGGCGGTGACATGAACGGCACCACCAACAAGGACCGCACCAACTACTACGAAACCGTGCCTGCCAACCAGCTGGAGAAGGTGCTCTGGCTGGAGGCGGACCGCATGGGCTTCCTGCTCGATGCGGTGAGCCAGAAGAAGTTCGAGATCCAGCGCGCCACCGTCAAGAACGAACGGGCCCAGCGCATCGACAACCAGCCTTATGGCCTGGTGGGCGAGCGGGTGGGGGAGGCACTCTATCCGCGTACCCACCCCTACTCCTGGCAACCCATCGGTTATGTGGAGGATCTCGACCGGGTCGACGTCAACGACCTCAAGCAGTTCTTCCTGCGCTGGTATGGTCCCAACAACGCGACCCTGACCCTGGGCGGCGATTTTGATACCAAGCAGGCGCTGGCCTGGATTGAGCAGTACTTCGGTTCCATCCCGCGCGGTCCGGACGTGGCCGAACCGACGCCTCAGCCTGCCACCCTGCCGGCAACCCGCTACGTGACGCTGGAAGACAAGGTGCATCTGCCGCTCCTGTATATCAGCTACCCGACCGTCTCCCTGGGTGACCCGCAGGAGCCGGCGCTGGACATCTTTGCCGATGTGCTGGGGGGCTCTGCCAGCTCCATGCTCTACCAGTCCCTGGTGAAAACCGGCAAGGCCATCGAGGTGGGTGCCTCCCACTCCTGCGAAGAGCTGGCCTGTACCCTGACGGTCTATGCCTACCCCAATCCGGCGGCGGATGGCAGCCTCAAGACCCTCAAGGGCGAGGTGGACAAGGTGATCGGCGAGTTCGCCCAGCGCGGCATCAAGCCCGCGGATCTGGAGAAGGCCATCAGCAGCTATCGCGCGTCCGCCATCTGGGGACTCGACAGCATCGAGGGCAAGGTCAGCCAGCTTGCCATGGGGCAGGTGCTGGCCCGGGATCCCGACTATGTGTTCAAGAATCTGGATGCCATCGCCCGGGTCAAGGGGTCTGACGTCAAGGCTGCCTACGACAAGTTCATCCAGAACAAGCCTGCCGTGGTGCTGAGCGTGGTGCCCAAGGGCAAGAGCGACTGGCAGGCCGCCAAGCCCAATTTCACTCCCGCCAAGCGGGAGCTGCCGGATTACAGCAAGCATGACAAGGTGCTGGCCGAGCGGCCGGTGAAAGATGACTTCGATCGCAGCGTGCAGCCCAAGGCGGCCGATGCGGTGAGCGTCAAGGTGCCCGCCATCTGGCGTGGCAAGCTCGACAAGGGGATCGAGATCATCGGCACCCACAGCGACGAGATCCCGGCCGTCTCCATCATGATCGCCCTGCCGGGTGGCATCCGGGCCGAAGGCAAGGGAGAGCTGGGGCTGGCGAGTCTTACCGCCGCCATGCTGGAGCAGGGGACGACGCGCCTCTCCGAGGCCGAGCTGAGCGACGAGCTGCAAAAACTCGGCGCCAGCATCAGCGTCTCCAGCGCCCAGTACAACAACCTCATCACCATCAGCAGTCTGGCGGACAAGCTGCCCGAAACCCTGGCGCTGGTGCGGGAAGTGCTGCTGCAACCCGGCCTGCGGGAAGCGGACTTCGAGCGGCTCAAGACCCAGATGCTGCAAGGCATGAAACAGAGCGAGCAGCAGCCGGAGTGGCTGGCGGGTCAGGCGTTCCGCGAACTGGTCTATGGCAAGCAGAATCGCCTCGGCCAACCCTCTGACGGGGTGCTGGCGGACGTGGAGAAGCTGACCCTGGCGGATGTGAAGCGCTTCTATGAGGCCTATTACAATCCGACCAATGCCAAGGTGGTGGTGACAGGTGATGTGACCGCCCAGCAGGTGGAATCCGGTCTCGCCTTCCTGACCCAGTGGCAGGGAGCCGCCCCGACCCTGGGGGATCTCAAGCCCGGGGGAGAGCAGGCCAAGCCAGGCATCTATCTGGTGGACAAGCCGGGGGCCCCCCAGTCGGTGATCCGTATCGGCCGTCGCGCCATGCCGTTTGACACCACGGGAGACTATTTCATCGCCAACCTGATGAACTTCAACCTGGGTGGCAACTTCAACAGCCGCATCAACCTCAACCTGCGGGAAGACAAGGGCTACACCTATGGTGCCAGCTCGGGCTTCCAGGCCAACCGCGAGGCGGGTGTCTTCGCGACCGGCGCCAATGTGCGCACCGATGCGACCGTGGATGCCATCCGCCAGTTCCTCAAGGAGATGGACGGCTACCGCAAGAGCGGGCCGACCCCGGTGGAGCTGGCCTATATGCGCAGCGCCGTCTCCCAGCAGGATGCGCTCTCCTACGAGACCCTGGGGCAGAAGGCTGGCTTCCTGCTGCAGATGATCATGTACGACCTGAAGCCGGACTATGTGCAGGCCCAGAACAACCTGATCAAAACGGTGTCACCCGAGACGCTGAAGGCCAGTGCAGCCCTCTGGCTGGATCCGGCCGAGATGGTGATTGTGGTGGTGGGAGACAAGCAAAAGCTTGAAAAACCCCTGAGCGAGCTTCATCTTCCCATCTATCCACTGCAACTGCCCTGAGGGGCGTTGCAACAATAAGTGCCGCCCCGGGTGGGGCGGCCACACATGAGCCGTGAATATGACTACTACTAGCTTGTCGCTCACCGAGTTGCTGGCTGCGCTGGGCACCCCGGAACGGGTGACCGCCCTCAAGGGGATCCGGCGCGGGATCGAGCGCGAATGTCTGCGCATCACCCCCGAAGGGACCCTGGCCCAGACCGATCACCCCAGAAGCCTGGGGTCGGCCCTGACCCATGCCAACATCACCACCGATTACTCCGAGAGCCTGCTGGAGTTCATCACGCCGGCCACCGACTCCATCGAGAGCCTGATCGAGCAGCTCGGCGACATTCACCGCCACACCATTCATCATCTGGGAGAGGAGCGGATCTGGCCCCTCTCCATGCCCTGCTTCGTCGGTGACGAGGAGAGCATCCGCCTGGCCCAGTACGGCAGCTCCAACATCGGGCGGATGAAGACCCTCTATCGCCAGGGGCTGAAGAACCGCTACGGCAGCCTGATGCAGGTGATCGCCGGGGTGCACTTCAACTTCTCCATGCCGGACAGCTTCTGGTGCGAGTGGCAGGATCTGGTGGGAGAGGGCTGCTGCAGCCAGCGCTTCATCTCCGACAAGTACATGGGGCTTATTCGCAACGTCTACCGCTTCGGCTGGCTGGTGCCCTATCTGTTCGGCGCGTCTCCTGCCATCTGCGACTCCTTCCTCAAGGGGCGCAAGAGCAGCCTGCCGTTCCAGAAGACCGGCAAGGGCACTCTTTACCTGCCCTATGCCACGGCTCTGCGCCTGTCCGATCTCGGTTACACCAACAGCGCCCAGGCGGGGCTCAAGATCAGTCATGACAGCCTGCCCGCCTATGTGAGCAGTCTGCGCCGGGCCATCAATACCCATGATCCCGACTTCGCCAGGATAGGGGTCAAGGTAAACGGCGAGTACCGCCAGCTCAACGACAACGTGCTGCAGCTGGAGAACGAGCTCTACGCGCCGATCCGCCCCAAGCGCACCCCCCGCAGCGGCGAGAAGCCCTCGGATGCGCTGGAGCAGCGCGGCATCGAATACATCGAGCTGCGCACGGTGGACGTCAATCCCTTTACCCCGTTCGGTATCGAGGTGGATCAGATCCGCTTCTTCGATCTCTTCCTAGTCTGGTGCCTGTTGCGCCCGTCCCCCGAGCTCTCGGATGACGAGGTTGCCCGCAACCGCCGCAACCAGAACAAGGTGGTGCTGGAGGGGCGTCGCCCCGGCCTGACGCTTGAAGATGAGCAGGGCAACCCCATCGGCCTCAAGGAGTACGGCCTCAAGCTGTTCGACGAGTTGGAGCAGGTGGCCGGGCTGCTGGATCGCTGCTGTGGTCGCAATCGCTACCGGGAGACGCTGGCGATGCATCGCGAGAAGCTGCACAACCCCGAGCTGACCTACTCCGCCCGCCTGCTCAAGCAGTTGCTTTCAAGCGGCCAGGACAACGGCTGCTTCGGCGATGCGCTGGCGAGCCGCTACCGGGAAGAGATGCTGGCCGGCGAGCTGCAATACTGGGACGAGGCCTACTTTGCCGGCGAGGCGCGGGACTCCCTGGCCAAGCAGCGGGAGCGGGAACGCAGTGACAGCCTGTCGTTCGACGACTTCCTGGCTGACTATTTCGGTACCCGCCAGACCACGGTCTGAGGATGCCGCCAGGATGACGAAAGCCGCTCCCGGGAGCGGCTTTTTCATGGGCGCCCGGCGGTGGCCGGGCATAAAAAAACGGCCCGTTCGGGCCGTTTTGCATGGGGTGGTTCATCGGTCAGAGGATGAGACCACCGAAGAAGAAGCCGAGCGCTACTGCCATGGCGATGGTGGCCACACCCGGGATGAAGAAGGGGTGGTTGAACACGGCCTTGCCGATGCGGGTGGAGCCGGTGTCGTCCATCTCGACCGCGGCCAGCAGGGTCGGGTAGGTCGGCAGCACGAACAGGGCGCTCACGGCGGCGAAGGAGGCGATGGCCGCCAGCGGGCTGACACCCAGTGCCAGGGCGGCAGGCATCAGGGCCTTGGTGGTGGCGCCTTGCGAGTAGAGCAGCATGGAGGAGAAGAACAGCACCACGGCCAGCAGCCAGCTGTATTGGCTCAGCAGATCGCCGGCGAACGCCTGGATCTCGACCATGTTGCCCTTCACGAAGACGTTGCCCAGCCAGGCCACGCCCAGCACGCAGATACAGGCGGACATACCGGACTTGAAGGTCGGCATGTTGGTGATCTGGGCCGCGTCCAGTTTGCAGAACAGTACCATCAGGGTGGCGGCGGAGAGCATGATGCCCATGATGGCGCCATCGCGGGGGATCGGCGGGCTGCTGATGAGGCCGACGTTGCCGGAGATGGCGGTGGCATAGGCCATCACGGCCACGATGGAGGCGACGAAGATGCCGACGGAGAGCTTGGCATAAGGCTTGATCTCAACCTGGCTGGTACCGCGCAGCTTGATGAGCCCCTTGGCTTTGCGCTCCAGATAGACTTCGTCCTGATCCAGCGGCTTGCCCAGCAGGTTGGCGATGAAGGCCCCCAGCAGACAGGCGATGAAGCTGGACGGGATGCAGATGGCCAGCAGGGTCAGGTAGTCGACGCCAAGCGGCTCCAGCATGCCGGAGAAAGCGACCACGGCCGCCGAGATGGGGGAGGCGGTGATGGCAATCTGGGAGGCAACGACCGCGATGGAGAGCGGACGAGAGGGGCGAATGCCCTGCTCTTTGGCCACTTCGGCGATCACCGGCAGGGTGGAGAAGGCGGTGTGACCGGTCCCGGCCAGCATGGTCATCAGGTAGGTGACGACCGGCGCGGCGAAGGTGATGTGCTTGGGATTCTTGCGCAGGGCTTTTTCGGCCAGGTGCACCAGATAATCCATCCCGCCGGCCAGCTGCATACAGGCGATGGCGCAGATGACGGACGCGATGATCATGATCACGTCCCACGGGAGATAGGTCACCAGCTGATCGCTCGGGATGGGCATGCCCAGCCCCCAGGTCAGTACCAGTACCCCCAGACCACCGGCAAAGCCGATACCTATGCTGCCTATCCGGGCCCCCAGATAGATAGCGGCGAGCACGACAAGTAACTCGATTCCAATCATAGCGAACACTCCATTTTCCAGTTTTTTTAGGTTTTATTAGGCTGAAAAGCCAATTCCCGATGGGGCTGTGGAGAGACCGCTCGGGAATTGACTTTAAATGGGCCGGGATAACCCCGGCCCATCTGCTCGCTTATACGGTGGCTTCGCGGGTGTAACGCTTGGCTTTGTATTGCGGGTTCATCAGGTTCTCGATGGAGAGGATCTCGTCCAGCTGTTCGGCGGTCAGCAGGCCGCGTTCCAGCACGACTTCGCGGACGTTCTTGCCGGTTTGGGCACAGATCTTGCCGACGATGTCGCCTTCATGGTGACCGATGAAGGGGTTCAGGTAGGTCACGATGCCGATGGAGTTCAGCACGTGGTTCATGCAGATGTCCGGGTTGGCGGTGATGCCTTCCACGCACTTCTCGCGCAGGGAGATGCAGGCTTTTTCCATCAGGCTCAGGGATTCGAACATGGCCTGACCGATCACCGGCTCCATGACGTTCAGCTGCAGCTGACCGGCCTCGGCAGCGAAGGTGATGGTGACGTCGTTGCCGAATACCTTGAAGCAGGACTGGTTGACCACTTCCGGAATGACCGGGTTGACCTTGGCCGGCATGATTGAGGAGCCAGCCTGCATTTCCGGCAGGTTGATCTCTTTGAGCGCGGTGCGCGGGCCGGAGGAGAGCAGACGCAGGTCATTACAGATCTTGGAGAGCTTCATGGCCAGACGCTTGACCGCACCGTGCAGCATCACATAGGCGCCGCAGTCGGAGGTCGCTTCGATGAGGTCCTCTGCCGGCACGTAGGCACGACCGGTGATCTCGGCCAGACGCTTGATGGCAAGACCGGAGTACTCGGGCGGAGTGTTCAGACCGGTACCGATGGCGGTGGCGCCCAGGTTCACTTCCAGCAGCAGCTCCTGGCAACGCTTGATGGATTTGATCTCTTCACGCAGGGTGACGGCGAAGGCGTGGAACTCCTGACCCAGGGTCATGGGCACGGCGTCTTGCAACTGGGTACGGCCCATTTTCAGGATATGTTTGAATTCCTTGGCTTTGACATCGAAGGCGGCGATGAGGGCTTCCAGAGCGTGCAGGGTGGTGTCGGTGCTGTTGACCACGGCCACGCGGAAACCGGTGGGGTAGGCATCGTTGGTGGACTGGCACTTGTTGACGTGATCGTTGGGGTTGATGACGTCGTAGCGACCCTTTTCAAGTCCCATCAGCTCGAGGGCGATGTTGGCCAGCACTTCGTTGGTGTTCATGTTGACGGAGGTACCGGCGCCGCCCTGGTAGACATCCACCGGGAACTGATCGAAGCACTTGCCGGTGTTCAGCATCAGGTCGCAGGCTTCGACAATCTTGTCTGCGATCTCGGGACGGATGGTGCCCAGCTCACCGTTGGCCAGTGCAGCTGCCTTCTTGGTCAGGACCATGCCACGAACAAACTCGGGAACGTCAGAAATCTTCTGAGTGCTGATCTTGAAGTTTTCAACAGCGCGCAGGGTGTGCACGCCGTAGTAGAGGTCGTTGGAAACTTCTTTGGTGCCCAGCAGGTCTTCTTCAATGCGGACGTTCTTGATGTCGCTCATTGTTATGCCTCAGAAATCAAATAAATGGAAACGATCCTCACCGAGTGGTCGCGATTTCCCTACGCACATTTCATCCTGAAGCACCACACATCGGGTGGGGCAGTTGGGAGCCAGTTGCTCCCTGTGCAATGACTGGTGTTGATGTTACCCCAATTGAGGTATCCGGTATTAGACCTGGATCACTAAATTTGAGGCAACCTCAAATTTCTTGTGGTCATTAAACAGATATTGCAATCGGGCGATTAACTTTGACAGAACAACCACCTCAATCCCAGTTGGGCGGACAAATATTTATCCGTATTCCGGGGCCTGCGGCAGGAGAGGCTTGAAAAATGATCAACCAGCCCCATTTTAATGTCAGAAGACCTGAACCCGGCGCGCTAGCATCAGCGATGTGCGGCTGCCGACCGGACACCCCGGGTCCATTCATTCATCGCTCCGAGGTTGCTATGGGCAAGTTGTTACTGTTGTTGGTCGGGCTGGTATTGCTGGAGCTCACCGTCATGATCAAGGTGGGCTCCGTGATCGGGGCCTTGCCGACCGTTGGCTTGTTGGTGCTGACCGCCGTGCTGGGATCGTCGCTGGTGCGCAGCGAGGGGATCAAGACCCTGCTCACTGCCCAGCAGAAGATGCAGCTGGGGGAGATGCCCGGCCGCGAGGTGATGGGTGGCATGATGCTGGCGTTGGCGGGCTTGCTGCTGATTATCCCGGGGTTTGTGAGCGATATTGTCGGCATCCTGCTGCTGCAGCCCTGGCTGCGCAACATGCTGGCCGACAAGCTGATTGGCAGCAATCAGTTCAGGATGCAGATGGGGGGCTTCCAGGCTCGCCAGCAGCCGTTCGAGCCGGGTCCCGGCGATGACAGGCCCGGACAATCCCCGCGAGGGGGTGGCAACACCATCGAAGGGGAGTTCGAACGCAAAGAGTAATCGCGAGCCTCGGGCTGTGCCGTCAGGATCTCCCCTGATGGCACAGCCGCTCGAATCTGTGGCGGGCATACCCCCATGCCAGCAATCCGGCGGCCAGGTTCGCCAGCAGCATCCCCAGATAGATCCCCTGTTCTCCCCCCAGTTTTGCCCCCAGCCAGGCCCCTGGCAGCAAGAAGACAAACAGTCTGATGCCGTTTATCAGCAGTGACACCGCCGATGCCCTGACGCCGTTGAGGGCAGAGGCCAGCAGCATCACCATGCCCTGAAAGCCGTAGCCAATGGGGACCAGATGCAGATAGAGCACGATGAGTCGCACCACTTGCGGATGATCGCTGAACAGAACGGCGATGAAGGGGGCGAGAAGCCAGGTCAGCGCGTAGACCCCAAGCTGGAACAGCAGGGCGAAGCGCATGCAGAGCAGCAGGGCGGCCTTGGCTCGGGCCGGATTCCCGGCGCCGCAGTTCTGCGAGATGAAGGGGGCCAGCACGGAAGAGAGCGCCATCATCACGATGAGCAGCAAGGCCTCGACCCGGGATGCCGCGCCGTAGGCGGCGACCACCTCGGTTCCGAGCCCGGCGAAAATGATCATCAACACGGCGTTGGCCAGTGGGTTGAGCATGTTGGTAAACGATGCGGGCACAGCCACATGGAGCAGGGCGCGCCAATGGGCCAACAGCTGAGGGCGGGGAGAGAGGCGCCAGGTCAGCAGCGTCTCCCGCTTGCGCAGCAGATGGAGGCTGACCAGCATGGCCATCAACCAGGAGAGGGAAGTGGCGATGGCGGCTCCCCGAATGCCCCACTCGGGGAAGGGGCCCGGCCCGAAGATGAGCAGAGGATCCAGCACGCCGTTGACCAGACCGGCGACCCCCATCACCAGACTGGGGGTCTTGGTATCCCCCGTGGTCCGGATGGCCGCATTGCCGACCATGGGCACGACCAGCATGGGGACGGTCAGATACCAGATGAGCATGTAATCGTGGATGAGGGAGATGAGCTCGGGGCTGGCCCCCAGCAGGGTGAACAGAGGGGTAATGGTCATTGCCCCCAGTCCGGCGAGCAGACTCACCAGGATGACGGCGAGGAACAGGCAGTCTGTGGTGATGCGAGCAGCCTCGTCATGGCGACCCTGCCCCAGGGCATGACCGAGCAGGGCACACAGGCCCGCTCCCAGCCCCATGGTCAGGGAGGTGACGACAAAGGTGACCGGGAAGGTGAAGCTGATGGCGGCCAGCGCCTGGGTACCCAGCATGCCGATGAAGAAGGTATCGACCAGGTTGAAGGCCAGGATGGCGATGATGCCCAGGATCATGGGGCCCGTCATGCGCAGCAGCATGGGCGTCATGGGGGCGGTCAGCATGGGGTTGGGTCGGCTCAAGGCAGAGTCTCTAGGTGCTTTGGGCCTGAATGCTGGCCGTCTCCATCCGCCTTCCTGATTGGGGATGGGTGATCCATCGAAGGTGTTCATAGTACGTGAAAATATTTTTTTTGTATTTGCCCTTGAAGGGCTAGCCCTGTTGCCCCAGATCAGGGGCATGACAAATTTGGCCGATTGCGGCCATTCCTCAAGCAACACAGAGACTCATTTTGGGAGAGTTATCGATGAAAATTCGTCCACTGCACGACCGCGTCATCATCAAGCGCATCGAAGCTGAAGCCAAATCCGCTGGCGGCATCGTCTTGACTGGCACTGCGGCCCAGAAGTCCACCCGTGGTGAAGTTCTTGCCGTGGGGACTGGTCGAATTCTGGACAATGGGGATGTCAAAGCACTGGCCGTCAAGGTGGGTGACAAGGTGATCTTCAACGAAGGCTACGGCGTGAAGACCGAAAAGCTGGATGGCCAGGACGTACTGATCCTGTCCGAGACCGACATCCTGGCGATTGTCGAAGAGTAATCACCCTCCCTCTTTTCCCGAATTGATTTAAGGATTGAAGAACATGGCAGCTAAAGAAGTTAAGTTTGGCAACGAAGCTCGCATCAAAATGCTGGAAGGCGTCAACATCCTGGCCGATGCCGTCAAGGTGACCCTGGGCCCGAAAGGCCGCAACGTGGTACTGGACAAGTCCTTCGGCGCCCCGACCATCACCAAGGATGGCGTCTCCGTTGCCCGTGAAATCGAACTGGAAGACAAGTTCCAGAACATGGGTGCCCAGATGGTCAAGGAAGTCGCTTCCAAGGCCAATGACGCCGCCGGTGACGGTACCACCACGGCCACCGTACTGGCTCAAGCCATCGTCAACGAAGGCCTGAAGGCCGTTGCCGCCGGCATGAACCCCATGGATCTGAAGCGTGGTATCGATAAGGCCGTTGTGGCTGCCGTTGCCGAGCTGCAAGCACTGTCCACTCCCTGTGCCGACAACAATGCCATCGCCCAGGTAGGCACCATCTCCGCCAACTCCGACGAGAAGGTCGGCAAGCTGATTGCCGAAGCCATGGACAAGGTCGGCCGTGACGGCGTCATCACCGTGGAAGACGGTCAGGGCTTGGAAGACGAGCTGGCGGTGGTAGAAGGCATGCAGTTCGACCGCGGCTACCTCTCCCCTTACTTCGTGAACAAGCCGGAAACCGGCTCCGTCGAACTGGATGACCCCTTCATCCTGCTGGTGGACAAGAAAGTCTCCAACATCCGCGAAATGCTGCCGGTGCTGGAAGGTGTGGCCAAGGCGGGCAAACCGCTGATCATCGTGGCCGAAGACGTGGAAGGCGAAGCGCTGGCGACCCTGGTGGTCAACACCATGCGTGGCATCGTGAAAGTGGCCGCCGTCAAGGCGCCGGGCTTCGGTGATCGCCGCAAGGCCATGCTGCAGGATATCGCCATCCTGACCGGTGGTACCGTGATCTCCGAAGAAGTGGGCATGGAGCTGGAAAAAGCGACCCTGGAAGATCTGGGCCGTGCCAAGCGCATCGTCATCACCAAAGAGAACACCACCATCATCGATGGCGTGGGTGATGCTGCCCTGATCGAAAGCCGCGTGGCCCAGATCCGTCAGCAGATCGAAGAGACCTCTTCCGATTACGACCGTGAGAAGCTGCAAGAGCGCGTGGCCAAGCTGGCCGGCGGTGTTGCCGTGATCAAGGTGGGTGCTGCCACTGAAGTTGAAATGAAAGAGAAGAAAGCCCGTGTTGACGATGCCCTGCACGCCACTCGCGCAGCCGTGGAAGAAGGCGTGGTTGCCGGTGGTGGTGTAGCGCTGGTGCGCGTTGCTGCCAAGATGGCCTCCCTGCGTGGTGACAACGAAGACCAGAACGTCGGTATCAAGGTTGCCCTGCGCGCCATGGAAGCCCCGCTGCGTCAAATCGTCATCAACGCCGGCGAAGAAGCCTCCGTCATCGCCAATGCCGTGAAGAACGGTGAAGGCAACTACGGTTACAACGCCTACACCGAACAGTACGGCGACATGCTGGCCATGGGTATCCTGGATCCGACCAAGGTAACCCGTTCTGCCCTGCAGTTCGCCTCGTCCGTCGCCGGCCTGATGATCACCACAGAGTGCATGATCTCCGAGCTGCCGAAGAAAGATGCACCTGCCATGCCTGATATGGGTGGCATGGGCGGTATGGGTATGATGTAATCCCGTCAAGTCATCAAACGGCTCGCTTTTGCGGGCCGTTTTTTTTAGTGCTACTAAGCTGAAGTTGTTGATAGTGAAATGATCTGAGGTGAACATGCGATACTTAGGGCTTCTCCCGTTACTCCTTTCCCTGGCCTTGCCGGGCATGGCGCAGGCGACACCACAAGGGCCGGTCATTCTCAAGGTGACGGGGAATCTGGACCCTGCCGATCCGGCAGATGGAGAGGTGCTGTTCGATATGGCCATGATCCAGGCACTGCCGCAGCATGAGGTGGTGACGAGCAATCCCTGGGTGGACAAACCGCACAAATACGTGGGGCCGAAACTGGCGGACGTGCTGACGGAGGTGAAGGCCAACGGCAAGAGCATCACGCTCACCGCCCTGAACAGTTTCCAGATCCGGATCAACTGGGATAAGGTCAAGCAATACGATCCTATTCTGGCCTGGCAGGATGACGGGATGACCATGCGGGTACGTGACAAGGGGCCGCTCTGGTTTATCCTGCCACTGGATCAGCATCCCGAACTCAGGCGTTCCGAGTTCACCGACATGATGATCTGGCAACTGAGTGCGATCGACATTCAGCAGTAAAAACGGTGGTTTACGGGAGTACTGGGTGAAAGCGAAGACCAGGGCCTGGCCCTTACTCGGCGTTCTTTATCTATCCATTCTGTTGTTCACGGGTAGCACCCTCTATTGCCTGGTGCAGATACAAAATGCGACCCGGGTGATGGAGAAGTACACCTATGACGTCTCATGGGCATTGATGCAGTTGCAGCTCGAGTTGGGCCGCTTTCTCAATGCCGTCGAGATTTACCACTATGGCGGCATAGACCAGGAAGCCCTGCTGCTTCGCTATGACATTCTCTGGAGTCGTACCCCCATTCTCCTGAGCGGCCAATTGAGAAAAAGCCTCGCGGACAATCCGAAGACGCTGCGGCTGGTGAAACTGACTGAAAGCAGTATCCGCAAGCTGGAGCCTGATTTGGTCAAACTCAAACCGGGGACGCCGGATTACCAACAAGTCATGATGACACTGGCGCCCTTGCAGGAACCCCTCTCTTACTCTCTTGCTTCCGTCATGCAGAACAACATCAACGTCTATACGGGCAACGACGCGCGTTTTGGCCAGTTGCGCAATGCCCTGCTGTTCATGGTGTCGGGGCTGGTGGTGTCCGTCATTCTGCTCAGCGGGCTGCTGGTGCGAGAAGCCAGGCGCCATTTCAGGACCGCTAGGATCGATCCCCTCACCGGGCTCGCCAACCGGCTGGCGTTGCTGGAAAAGATGGATGCCTACGTCACCCGTGACACCTCCTTCGGACTGGTGCTGGTCGACATCAACGACTTTCGCGATATCAACAGCAAGTTTGGCTATAACACAGGGGACCTCCTGCTGCAGGAGGTGGCAAAGCGGCTGCGCGCCCTGTGCGAAAACGGGGAGTGGGTGGCGCGTTTGGGGGGAGATCAGCTTGCCATGCTGCAACGGGAGGGGAGCGATCTTCGTCAGGTCAGGGAGCTCGTGGCCAGAGTGCTCCACTCCATCAAGCAAGACATCATCATCGACAACTACCCTTTCCGGCTTGAGGTCGGTATTGGTATCGCCTTCTTCCCGACCGACAGCAACCAGACCCAGGAGTTGCTCAGCCGGGCGGAGCAGGCCCTCTCTCACAGCCGCAAGACCCATGTTCCCTATGTCATCTATGACAGTTCCCTGCTCAACGAGACGGCCAGGCGCAAGCATCTTGCGTCCGACATGGTGATGGCGCTGGAGCACAATGCGCTCGAGCTCTATTACCAGCCCATCGTCAATCTGGAAAGTGGCCGCTGTGAAGCCGTGGAGGCGCTGCTGCGCTGGCGCCATCCCGAGCTTGGCTTTATTCCCCCCAACGAGGTGATCCAGGTGGCGGAAGAGTTCCAGCTGGCCGAGAAACTGGGTGGCTGGGTATTGAATACCGCATGTGAGCAACTTCATCAGTGGCAGCACCTGGGTTTGGTGGACTTGCAGATGTGCGTGAACATCTCCCCGGGCATGTACCAGCGCAACCTGTTGAAGCTGGTGGCCAGAGCGCTGATGGAGCACCATATTCCCGCGTCCAGCCTGGTGCTGGAGGTGACGGAAGACACCACCATGCGCGAGGTCAAGAACTCGCTGCAGTTGATGCAGGATCTCAGCCAGCAGGGGGTACATCTGGCCCTTGACGACTTCGGCACCGGCTACTCCTCCCTCAGCTATCTGCAGAAGCTGCCGGTGAGCAAGGTAAAGATAGACAGGTCCTTCATTCAGGGTATCGACACCTCCATCGAGGCGGCCGAACTGGTCGCCAACATCTGCCGTATGGGCTCCATGCTTGGCAAGAAACTGGTATGTGAAGGGATCGAGACCCAGGGGCAGCTCGATGTGCTGCGCTCATTGACCGACATACATCTGTATGGGCAGGGATATCTGTTCAGCCGCCCGGAGCATGCTGAAAAGGCCTATCAGACATTGCTGGAGATGGAAGAGCGCTGGTTGGCCCGGCGCTCGCCGGACAAGGCATATCTGCGTTGAACGATATGGCTCATGTCTCACCGGGCCCGGCCGATAGTCTCTTGGCAGGAGGTACACAATGGATATTTCTAGTTCTGCAAATGCGTCGTTCGGTTCTGCACTGATGGTGGCCAGCCTGGCCAAAAAGCAGCAGACCCAGGAAGGCGAATCCGCACTGAAACTGCTGGAAACAGCAGCGCAATCCGCTCCGGCTGCGCCGACATCGGCCAGTGCTTCCCTCGGAAGCAAGATCGATATCCGCGTCTGAGCGATAAAAAAGCCCCCATCTCTCGATGGGGGCTTTCTTTTTATTGGGCTGTTATCTGCCAGGCTCAGACCGGGAAAGGGGCCGGTGCCTCGAAGGTCATCCGCTCGCCGCTTCTGGGGTGGCTGATGGTCAGGCTGGCCGCATGAAGATAAAGGTGCGGTGCAGCCGCCAGCGCCTCCGGGTTGGCGTAGAGGTTGTCACCTAGGATGGGGTGACCCAGCTCCAGCATATGAACCCGCAGCTGATGGGAGCGACCGGTAATCGGGGTCAGCTTGATCAGGCTGTTGCCGTTCTCCACCTTCAGCTTCTGCCACAGGGTCAGGGCATGACGCCCCTCCTCAAAATCCACCTTCTGCTTCGGCCGGTTGGGCCAGTCGACGCAGAGCGGCAGATCCACTTCGCCCGCATCCAGCTCCGGTTCACCCCACACCCAGGCGAGGTAGTGCTTCTCGGTCTCCCGCTCGCGGAATTGCCGGCTCAGCTCCCGGTGGGAGTTAGGGTTGAGCGGGATCACCAGCACGCCGGTGGTCGCCATATCGAGGCGATGGGCGGCTGCCGCCTTGGGGTGCTGCTGCTTGACCCGATGCAGCACGCTGTCTTCATTCTCGGGGCCGCGCCCGGGGACGCTCAGCAGGCCAGTGGGCTTGTTGACCACCATGATGTCCTTGTCCTTGAACAGGATATCGAGCCAGGGTTCCAGGGGCGGGGAGTATACAAACATAGCGTCTCGCATCTTGGGTCAAAGCGGGGGCAAGCCCCCATCAGTTATGGGTTACCACGATAAAAGTGCATGGCAGCCAACTCGCGTTGGGTTTGGCCATTTCACGGTTTTATCAGTTATGGGTAACCACGATAAAGCGGATGGCATCCAGCTTGAGTTGGGTCTGGTCGATCAGGTGGTGCAATTCTGCCTGCAAATTGCGCAGATAATCCAGCTCGCTGTCGCGCACGTTCGGGTTGACCGCCTTGAGCGCTTCCAGCCTGTCCAGATCCTGCTGCAGGGTCTGCGCCATCTGGGCGCGGGCCTTGTCGACAATCCCGGCTTTCAGCTCTTCGGCAATGGCCTGGCCCTTGCCAATCAGACCGTGGATTACCGGCTGGGACGCAGTCACCAGCTTGCTGCCGAGGTGGCGGTTGACCGGCGTCAGCTGGCGGTTGAAGGCATCAAACGCCACTTTCTCGCCCAGATTCTGGCCGTTCTTGTCCATCAGCAGACGGATCGGCGTCGGCGGCATGAAGCGATAGAGCTGTGGATGAGCTGCGGACTCGGCAACGAAGATCAGCTCAAGCAAGATGGAGCCGATGGGCAGCGCCTTGTTCTTGAGCAGTGCCACCGAGGTGGCACCGATCTCGGAACCCAGGATCAGGTCGATACCGCCGCGCATCATGGGGTGATCCCAGGAGAGCAGCGCCATGTCATCCCGCGACAGGGCGGTGTTGCGATCGAAGGTGATGGTCATGCCGTCTTGCGGCAGGCCCGGGAAGCTCGGCACCAGCATGTGATCCCCGGGAGTCAGCACCAGCGCATTTTCACCACGATCATCCTGGTTGACGCCGATCTCGTCGAACATCTTGAGGGCGAAGGAGATCATGCCGGTGTCGTCATCTTCGGCGGCGAGCTTCTCGACCAGCTGCTGGGCGGCCTCGCCACCGCTGGAGTGGATTTCCAGCAGGCGATCGCGACCCTGTTCCAGTCGGGCCTTGAGCGGCTCATGCAGTTCGCGGGTCTTGACCAGCAGGGCGTCGAGGGGGCCCTGCTCGCCGGTGTTGGCGGCCAGCAGCTCGAACAGCTCGTCACGTACCGCTTCGAACACCGGGCGGGCCGTCGGGCAGGTCTGCTCGAATGCATCCAGACCATCGTGATACCAGAGCTGCAGGGCGCGCTGTGCAGTCCCTTCCAGATAGGGGACGTGGATCTCGACGGTATTCTGCTGACCGATACGGTCCAGTCGGCCGATACGCTGTTCCAGCAGATCCGGGTTGAGTGGCAGATCGAACAGCACCAGATGGCTGGCAAACTGGAAGTTGCGGCCTTCTGAGCCGATCTCGGAGCAGAGCAGCACCTGAGCGCCCCCCTCAGCTTGAGCGAAATAGGCGGAGGCCTTGTCCCGCTCGAGGATCGACATCCCTTCGTGGAACACGGCACCACGGATCCCTTCACGGGTGCGTAGCGCCTCTTCCAGCGCGATGGCGGTGGCTGCTTCGGAGCAGATCACCAGCACCTTCTGCTGACGGGCGGAGAGCAGCAGTTCCAGCAACCATTCGACGCGCGGGTCAAACTGGGTCCAGCTGGCGTTGTCGCCTTCGAACTGCTGGAAGATCTTCTCGGGATAGAGGTAGCGCAAGGCACGGGTCTGCAGATCGCCGCCATTGCCACCCATCATGCCCATCACCTTGATGGCGGTCTTGTACTGCTCCGGCAGCGGCATGGGGTAGACGTTGAGGTGGCGCTCCGGGAAGCCCTGAATATTGGTGCGGCTGTTACGGAACAGCACCCGGCCGGTGCCATGCTGATCCAGCAGCTTGGCGACCGCCTGCTGACGGGCAACTGCATCGCTAAGATCCAGCCCTTCCAACTGGCTGGCAAGGATTCTTTTAGCGTCATCGCTCAGGGTCTCGCCATCCAGCAGTTCCTGGGCTGCGCCGGCGACCTGACCGTAGGCCTGCTCCTCGGCGAGGAAGGCGTCGTAGTCGTAGAAACGCTCCGGGTCGAGCAGGCGCAGACGAGCAAAGTGACTCTGGTGGCCCAGCTGATCAGGGGTCGCGGTCAGCAGCAGCACGCCCGGTACCTGTTCGGCCAGCGCTTCCACCATTTCGTAGGCGCGGCTGGGGGCCTCCTCACTCCACTCCAGATGGTGCGCTTCGTCGACAACCAGCAGATCCCACTCGGCTTCCAGCACTTGTTCGAAGCGACGACGCTTCTTGCGCAGGAAGTCGAGGCTGCAGATCACCAGCTGTTCGGTCTCGAAGGGGTTCTCCGCATCGGCGAACGCCTCGATGCAGCGCTCCTCGTCAAACAGGGAGAAGTGCAGGTTGAAACGGCGCAGCATCTCGACCAGCCACTGGTGCTGGAGCGTTTCGGGCAGCAGGATCAGCACCCGATGGGCGCGGCCGGAGAGCAACTGCTGGTGAATGATCATGCCTGCTTCGATGGTCTTGCCCAGACCCACCTCGTCTGCCAGCAATACGCGCGGGGCGTAGCGGTGACCCACTTCATGGGCGATGTAGAGCTGGTGCGGGATCAGACTGACTTTCCCGCCAGCCAGGCCGCGAGTCGGGTTACGGCGACGCTGGTGCTGGTTGACCAGCGCTTCGTAGCGCAGGGTAAAGCGGGACATCCGGTCAATCTGGCCGGCGAACAGGCGATCCTGCGGCTTGTTGAACTTGATGAAGTTGTTGAGAAACACTTCCTTGAGGGCAACCGGCTCACCATTGTCGGTGCGGACACCTACATATATAAGCAGGCCATCTTTCTCCTGCACTTCGTCGACCGTCATGGTCCAGTCTTCGTGGCTGGCTATCTGATCGCCCACATTGAAGCTGACCCGGGTGACCGGTGCCTCTTCTTTGGCATACATGCGGTTTTCACCGGTAGCCGGAAACAACAGGGTAACCATGCGTCCTTCAACAGCAACGACAGTCCCCAAACCCAGATCCGTCTCTGTATCACTAATCCAACGCTGGCCAAGTGCAAAAGGCATTAAACTCTCCAAAACCCAAGAGTGTGAGAATCGCAAAGGGGCGCTATGTTACCCGAAGGCGGAAAGCCGATCATCATGGTTGTGCTGCAAGGGAAAGCCAAACTGATACAAGCTTGATCTGTCAACCTGCCGGCCTCAATACAGCATCCGGAATACCAATCTGCTGACCCTTTTCGTGCATTAATTCATCACCGTGGTCGCTTTGTAATCGGTTGAACGATGAAAGCCATCTTTTTGCAATTATCTCCTTGCAAGAACGAATTCGCTCCCTATAATGCGCCTCCATCGACAGGGCAAGCGGTAACGCAAACAAGCCGGTCGGTAGCCTCGAAAAGCCTTTGAAAATAAGGCTTGACTCGAGAAG
>NZ_JAPCIZ010000065.1:0-22416 GCF_027707725.1 Aeromonas sp. QDB25
AACCTTAGACCGCGCAAATGTTTGGATTTCAGGCAACCGCAGATCGTGTTTGATGAACTACGACAGGTTGCTTGATTTGGCGGGTGTTGCACTTCGGAGTTGAATTCGCGATGGTGTATTTATCCAAAAACGGCAAAAAGAGTAGGCAGAGAAAATCCAAGCAAAACAACACGTTAGACGGTATTATTAATTCGCTTGCCGCTTAAGGTTCTGTACATGATTAAACACTAGCCTTTTCGGTTTTTTGTGAGGTCAGGGAGTTGATATAGTCAGTCACAAACTGGCCAATTTCATGATGCCTCATACCATAGGCAATATTGGCCTTCATATAACCAGCCTTATTGCCACAGTCGTGGGACAGCCCTGTCATATGGAATGCATCAACAGTTTCTTGCTCAATCAACATGGCTATCGCGTCGATCAACTGGATCTCATTACCAGCTCCAGGAGGCGTCTTTTTGAGCAAGGGCCAGATATTATTGCTCAACACATAACGACCAACAACGGCCAGGTTGCTGGGGGCTTCATCAATATCCGGTTTTTCAACCAACCCGGTAATGGGTGCGGACTGACCTAGCTGCAACTTGACCTGATTGCAATCAGCTATCCCATATTTATCGGTATCAGCTCTTGGCACAGGCTCAACCATTACCTGGCTTTGTCCAGTCAACTTGTAACGCACCAACATGGCAGCCAAATTTTCGGTGTGTTGATCGGCAGTATATTCATCCAGAATGACATCGGGTAAAACAACTGCGAACGGTTCGTCACCGATGACCGGATAGGCACACAAAATGGCATGGCCCAATCCTTTGGCTTCTCCTTGACGCACATGCATGATGGTCACATTTTTCGGACAAATATTCTGTATCTCGTCGAGCAGCTTTCGTTTAACGCGAGATTCGAGTGTCGCCTCCAGTTCAAACGAAGTATCGAAATGGTTTTCGATAGCATTTTTTGAAGAGTGGGTTATAGTGATCAGTTTGCTAAAGAATATGCATATATTTTCGCGTTATTGGCTAGCTCAGTTCGTTTCTTTTCTTTATTAATCAATAATGTTATTGCATCAACCCAACGCTGGGGAACATTCTCCAACAGAATACCGTTGATATTTTGTTCGATAAAATCCTTATAGGGAGCACGATTACTATATACACCCACAGCACCCATTCTGACAAAGTCATAAAATTTTACAGGGCCGCGAGCAAAATTAAAATCTGAGTCAAGCAGCGGTGCCAATCCGATATCCAACTGATGGGTCTTGGTATATGCAAGATAATTTTGCCAACTCATGGGATGCAACACTGAAACTCTTGGCAGGTCTCGATAATATTTATAGATATCATGTTCGCCAAAAATTTCAAAGCTGGCACTAGGGCAGGCTTCCAATACCCCCTCGACGATTTGCCGCAGCCAGTACTTCTCTTCCCGATGAGAGCTTGAACCATGATAAGCGATTCTTACTGGTTTTCTTTTTTCAAGAAGTAATGGCGATGGTTTTGCGGAAACCATTTCCGGGTTAAGGTGGGAATACTTTTTAGCCAAAAAAGCAGTTGAAACCCAAATGTCATCGCAATACTGTGTGATCCATCGATGTTGAGCCGCCGACCGCCTTATTATCTTGGTACGATACTCTTTCGGTAACGTAGATAGAGCCGTCGGATCAAACAGATCATCATCCATGAAATAAACTATCCGAGAGCATCTGTCGATATATCTTTCTATGTGCTGTTGCCACTTCGGAGAGATAAATCGAATAATGACAAGGGCAGATCCTTCCGGAATAGATATTTCAGGGGAAACAAGAATGTCAACGCATTGACATCTTGCATCAGGAAACCGCCCGGTTATAGCCGATTCAAAATAGGCCAATGTCGGGGAATTCCCTTCATGCAAGATAAACAACTTATGACAATCTAGCGTAACAGCCCTCTGGTTTCCATAACTCTGCTTGTTAAGCTTTAAATATGGTTTAAACAATTTTTTTCTAATTATCTCATCCATATAAAGATTACTCAGATAGGATGGCTAAATATGATTGGCATTCCAACCTCATAAAAAATCAAAATCGATAAGAAAAATTTTCATGTGTTAAAAAATTAACATTATAACATGTGTCATTATTCAAATGATGCCCCATTTTATTTTTCATATAATAAACATCTCGTTGGAGTCTAGCTTGTTTCTCTCATGCATTCGTACGCCATGAAAAGTCTTCATGGGTGAGGGTCAGATTGGGGTTATAATAAGGGTCACTCAGCAACAGTTCACCCCATCGATTTTGCATCCATCTCACTTCGCTGCTAAATCTCTGCTGTTTTTCTGGTGTATCTTCAAAACCTCTGCTCACCGACTCGTGATGGATCATTTCAGCAAAAGGGGTCCAAAGATTACGGTATCCGGCTTCACGCACTTTCAGGCAAAAATCCACATCATTGAATGCAACTTTAAGCTCAGTATTCAGCCCACCAACTTGCTCAAATACCGCTTTACGCACAACCAAGGCAGCCGCGGTTACCGCAGAATAGTTCTGCACCAGACTCAACCGGGAGTGATATCCGTGGTGATGCTTGCCAAAATATTTATGGCTGTGGCCAGCAATACCACCAATACCCAATATGACCCCCCCATGCTGAATGCGCCCATCAGGGTAATACAGCTTGGCGCCAACACAACCAATATCAGGGCGGCTGACCTGACTGACCATCTCGTCCAGCCAACCGCCATCCAAAATCTCGATGTCATTGTTAAGTAATGCAACAATGCTGCCTTTGGCCGCGGCGACCCCAGCGTTGTTGATTGCCGAGAAGTTAAACTCATCATCGAAGTCAATAATCCGGGCCTGATTATGATTCCGCAACGTTTTAAAGTAGCTCAGCGTTTTTTGGCATTGGCTTTGGTTATTCATCACCAACAGTTCGAAATTCGAATAATCCGTGAACTTGTAGATACTATCAATACATTGTTTCAGCAGTTCATAGCCATCACGGGTAGGTATGATAATGCTTACCAATGGTCTGGGCTCCGGCATCGGCCATTGCACACGAAAACAGTTATTTAAGGCATGCTTACTGACCCGAATGTCCTGCTCTGAGGGCGCAAAGTAATGAGTTAACGCGGCAAGCCCGGCTTCCTGGGTATAGTTTTTTTCGCTGCCACTTAACGCGGTTGAGCCTTCTATTGCACGCCAGTGATACAAAATGGCTGGGACATGCACAATGTCCTCATCCTTTACCTTGGCAATGCAGCGCAACAACAGGTCATAATCTTGGCTGCCTTCCACACCTTCCCGGAAGCCACCGGCAGAGCGAACAAGGGTAGTATCCAATACTGTAAAGTGACAGATATAATTATGGGAATAAAAGAGATCGCGATTCCAAGCAGATTTAAAATGAGGGTTAAAGCGCTGCCCTGCCTCATCAATTTTGTCTTCATCGCTGTAGAGCACTTTTGCATGCGGCTTGGCATTTAACGCCTGCACTACTGATAACAAAGCATCTGGCGCCAAACAGTCATCATGATCCAGTAGCCCGATATAAGCTCCGCTGACAAGCTCAAGGGCACTGTTACTGGCGGCAGAAATATGGCCATTTCGCGTCCGATAAGAAACGTTGATACGGCTATCCTGCCTGCTGTACCGCTCAAGCAACGGCCGAATATGTGCCTGAGTAGACGCATCATCGGCAATGCACAATTCCCAATGAGGATACGACTGGCAAATGACCGACTCAATAGCTGACCGCAAAAAGACCTCATTGATATTGTATGTCGCCATCACTAACGAAATCAGAGGTTTAACCGTCAGTGATGCCAGGGCTGTGGTCACTTGCTTGGGCTGCAGGGGGGGCGGCTCATAGAGCGCCAACCACTGACTGTAAGGCATACCTCGCTGTGCTGACTCAAAACACTTGCCGTAAAGGGCCAACAACTCAGTGTCAGATTGTTGCTTGCAGTCAGTCATGCCCCTGGCAGACAGTTTTTTTACCATCAGCTTACGGGCATACCCCGCAGTCAAGCGACTTAAGGAAACTTGGTTAACCGTTAAAAAACAGGCTTGTTCCAGCGGGTCAAAACGCATCCGCAGCGGCTTGCTAGCAAAATAGACGGCCCGCTTACTCAATTTCCCCGATTGCAACGGCAGCACTATGGCCTCTTGTTCAACAAAGCCATTGCCATAGTCTACATAGAGCTTGGCCTCCATCCGCGTCACTGTGCTGCTAAGCTGCACCGAAAACATAAACCAACCGGCGCGAAATCCCCCAAGCGGCTTTACTCTGAAGCTCGGGTCGTTGCCGACCGAACGCCACTGATACAGCCCCGCAGCACGATACAGTTCACGGACTGGTTGCAGCTCAAAAACCGGAGATGGGTAAAGCTTGCTGCACCACTTTTGCCAGCCACGTTGCAGGCGGCTAAGGCCCATCGCCTTGCGCTCCCGAGTGGCCAATAGATCAAGAACTTTGCCTATTTCTTCATTCAGTGAGGGCAACCAAGGCTCAAGCCAGTCGCAGCGCTCATCATTAAGGTCATGTTGTTTAAAAAATCTGTCGAGGCGCTGGCTGCTCGTGGTGGCACGCCCCCGGGGCTGCTTACGAGTTTTGAACTCTTCATAGGATTTAATCACATAGTGATTAACCCTTAAGCCCTCCCAGCAAACTTGCTGACTCATGCCCTCTGGATGCTTACGATCAAAGGCCATTTGTTTGCCATTAGGGTAGGCATATCCCCCCGCACTCAGGTCTGCTTTGTGGGGATTGCTCATCCGCAGGCAACTGCGCGGCCTCACTATGGTTTTAATATGCCGGTTAACCCCCTGATGCTGAAATGCTCTGTGGCTAAAGCGCTCTGTCACCAAATCGGGCCCTGCCTTGTGCTGGCCGGATGAGCCAAACACCGCCCAGTTCATGCCAATGGCACCAATCCTGGCATCGTCACTCAGGGCTAAGAGTCTCTCCCGCACCGTCTCTCCCGGCGTCGGTACAATAAATTCATCGGCATCGATAAAGGCCAGCCAATCAACCTGATTTCCGAATTTTGCCAGCAGCAGGTTATAGGCTGGCAATTGCGGCGCCCCACCTGCTGGGGTAGTAAAGCGCACTCGGGTAATCAGCCCTGCTGCATGCAACGCAGTTAACAGCTCAGAAGAACCATCTTCACTGTCATTATCGGCAATGTAAAAGCGCTCAAACCCCATCAGGCGATGGAAGGCCAACCACTCAATAATATAGGGGTGTTCATTTTTAAAAATGGCCGCTATGCCTAAAATCATTCTGTATACCTGAAAAAGCCGGATGTATTGAGCCGTGCAACTAACGCGCTAAAAAGGAGGAATATATTACTGCTTATGATTCAGAAAGGTCGTTATGTAACGGTCAACTGAATGCAGCCCCGGCAGGCGGGGCCGCAACGTATCACATTGCTTAAAAATCGTTCGCACTAGTCAGCACCAAACAAATCACGGCTATAGACCTTGTCCTTTACATCCAACAATTCATCTACTAGACGGTTGGCCACAATCAGATCGCAATCCGCTTTAAAGGCAGCAAGGTCTTTGTACACCTTGGAGTGGAAAAAATCGTTTTCCTTCATTACCGGTTCATACACCACTACCTCAATGCCCTTGGCCTTAATACGCTTCATAATGCCCTGAATGGCCGAGGCACGAAAATTATCCGAACCCGCCTTCATAATCAGCCGATGAATACCTACACGCTTAGGATTGCGCTTCACAATAGAGTCGGCGATAAAGTCCTTGCGGGTGGTATTGGCATCCACAATGGCACGGATCAGGTTATTGGGCACATCCTCGTAGTTGGCGAGCAACTGCTTAGTGTCTTTTGGCAAACAATAGCCACCATAGCCGAATGAGGGGTTGTGATAATGGTTGCCGATACGTGGGTCGAGGCCTACCCCTTCAATAATCTGACGGCTGTCTAAACCGTGGGTTTCAGCATAGGTGTCCAACTCATTAAAGTAAGCAACCCGCATCGCCAGATAGGTATTGGAAAACAGCTTAACGGCCTCTGCTTCTGTGCTGTCACTAAACAGAATAGGGATGTCTTGCTTCACTGCGCCTTCGGCCAACAACTTGGCAAAAACTTCCGCGCGTTCACTGCGCTCGCCGATAATAATGCGGGAGGGGTACAGGTTGTCATAAAGCGCTTTGCCCTCACGTAAAAACTCAGGTGAGAAGATGATGTTGTCGGTGCCAAACTGTTCTTTAATCGCTTTGGTGTAACCCACAGGTACAGTTGACTTAATCACCATCACCGCGTTGGGGTTAACCGCCAGCACATTTTCAATCACAGCTTCGACTGAACGGGTATTAAAGTAGTTGGTGGCAACGTCATAATCTGTTGGCGTGGCGATAACCACAAAATCTGCGTCTTTATAGGCGCGTTGCCAATCGAGGGTTGCTGTCAGGTTTAACGATTTTTCTTTCAGGAACAATTCAATCTCAGTGTCCTGAATGGGTGAGATATCGTCATTAATCATGGCCACTTTCTCTGGCACAATATCAACGGCAATAACTTCATGTTGCTGTGCCAGCAGCACCGCATTGGACAATCCAACGTATCCGGTTCCGGCGATTGCAATTTTCATTATGTTAATTCCAAGAATTCTTAAATTTGTTCAGAAGTGAATCATTAGGGTATATAGCTAGGGACTGATTAAGCAGTTCTGAGGCTCGACTTACATCGGATAATTGCTTATATCCAGTTATACCGAGGCGATAAAACTCAACTTCCCCGAACAGTTTTATTCCCTGTTCGGCTGCATCCACTAGTTCGCGATTCAATCCTAACATTTGCGCAATTGTGCACAACCGTCTATAGAAATCACGGTGTGGAAGTATTTGTATTGCGCGTTTGATGGCACCTAAAGCCATATTATAGTCTTTCTTCTCTAGCAATATACTAGTGTATGTATTCCACGCATGACAACAGCTTGTATTAATTGCGAGTGAGTGAAAAATGTTTTTCTCACTTAGCTCGAAATCTTTTAGTTTTAGCTGTACGGATGATAACTCCCTCAAAAAAAGAGGGTCATTAGGTTTGTAAAAATTCGCATTTTCGAAACATTCTGCTGCATCCGCATCCCTGTTTTGTTGCTTGTAAACCCTACCGATAAAGGCAAATACGCTTGCTTTATCATTGTTGTTTAATCTATCAGAGTGTTTGAGCAAAATTCTATGCGCAACATCAACCAATTTGGGTTTGTTTAGACAAATATACTCAATAAGTGCTTTTACCCTAATTGATGAGTTTACTCTCCCTTGATGTAGCATCACTTTAAGGCTTACGATGTCGTGTTTGCTGCATATGTCTACGAGTGAAGACACTTTGGCTGACGAATTCATAGTTAAAATGGGGAAGTGTCCAGTAAAGGGACTGTTAAAACAAAATACTTTATCAGATAAGCTTGAGATTAAGTTGGCATTGTATTTGTCCCACCGATAATAGTGGTCGTAAACCAAATAAACTGGGCACGTTATCTCATCCTTGATTATTTTGTTACCGCCAGTTATTCCACTTTTGAAAAATCTATAAAAGCGATGATCAATTTCAATGTCAATTTCTGATTCAGCTATGCTAAATATAGGGGCGAAGGCAACTACGGCATTGGCCCTAAATTTAGAACCGAACTTGATGGCAGCATATGCACCAGCAGATGTGCCGTAACATATAATGTATTCATATTGAGATATGATATGAGCGCACTTATCTGCAATTTGTTCTACTGAACTAGTTGGATACCAACTTCTATTTTTGGCAACCAAGCCTAGAATGTTTATATTTTCACTTTTTAACCCACCGCCCCAGATTTTTTGACCTTCACCTGCCCCATTAAGCGGCGCGAAAGTGATTAGAAGTGTTTTGCAGTTATTATTACTTTGATAGCCACAGAAAATAGAGTCATCATTGTATATTTCTTTAAGCATACCTGTACCTGATTGGCGTTGTTGACTAAATCCGAAGTGGGGAGAGCTTTCCTCAAGCGGCTTATTCCGCTCAGTGGCGGATTCAACTCTGAAGTGCAACGCCCGCTTAAAAATCAGGCAGCTTTGAACAATTCGTCAAAAACCATCTGAGGTTGTCTAAATCCCAAACATTTGCGGGGCCTGAAGTTGAGCCTCTTTTCGAAGACTGAAAGTGCCTCCACTGTCACCAGGCTCAAATCGCTGCCTTTGGGTACATATTGCCGCAGCAGGCCATTGCTGTTCTCATTCTGTCCTCGCTCCCATGAACAGTAGGGGTGGGCAAAGTACACCTGCGCCTCCAGCGCGGCCGCGACCCGCTCATGTTCGACAAACTCGCTGCCATTGTCGGCGGTGATCGTATGAACATGAGCCTTGTAGGGTTTCAGCATGCTGATAACGGCGTCAGCCACCGCGCTGGCCGTCTTGCCGGGGACGTATCGAACCAGATACAGTCGGGTTTTACGCTCCACCAAGCTGACGATGGCGCCGCTGCCTTGCTTGCCCAGAACGGTATCGACCTCCCAGTCCCCCAGACGGCTACGTTCATCGACTATCGCAGGCCGTTCATCAATCGACATGAGGTATCCTGACAAGATCGGACAGTCCCGGATCAAGCAGCCTGAGCCGTTTTCCAATACCTCTTGTTAAACTCCGCCGGGCTGATATTGCCAAGTCGTGAGTGCCGACGTTGGCGGTTGTAAAAAATCTCTATGTATTCCTGAATCGCGGCCTTGGCCTCCGCTCTGGTCTTGAATCTATGGTGGTGAACCAGTTCATTTTTAAGAGCCCCCCAGAAACTTTCTATCGGGGCATTGTCGAAGCAGTTCCCCTTGCGTGACATGGAGGTCTGCATGCCAAATTGTACCTGGAGAGCCCGGTAAGCCTTGGCACAGTACTGACTGCCCCGGTCTGTGTGATGGATAAGCCCATCGGGCGGCCTCTTCTGCTGCACAGCTCGAAACAGGGCCTGACTGACCAACCCGGTGGTCATTCTCTCTCCCATCGCATAGCCCACTATTTCACAGGTAAACACATCCTTGAGTCCTGCCAAATAGAGCCAGCCCTCGTCGGTGGCGATATAGGTGATATCACCGGTCCAGACTTCGTTGGGCTTCGTTGGCGCAAAGACCTGACCAAGGAGATTCTCCGCCACCGGCAGGGAATGGGAAGAATGGGTTGTCGCCTTGAATTTGCGCTTTTGTTTGCAAGACAACCCCATTTCACGGCGCAATCGCCCAATTCGGTCCCGCCCGGCGTAAAATCCTTCGGCAGCCAACTCAGCTTGTAAACGCACTGCGCCATAGGTCTGGCGCGTCTTGCTGTGAGCCGCCCGAATGGCGACCTTGAGTCGCTCATCTTCTTGTTGGTGCTGTGACGGTGGACGCTGGCGCCAGTGGTAGAAGCCCGCCCGAGAGACCTCCAGCACACGACAGATAACGGAAACGGGATAGAGGTCCTGCTGTTTGGCTATCCACGCGTACTTGGCAGTGATTCCTGAGCAAAGTACGCGGCGGCCTTTTTTATGATGTCGCGCTCCATGTTGGCTTGTGCGAGAGCTTTACGCAGCCGGGCCACTTCTGCCTCCAGCTCGGCGACAGAACGCGCTCCGGGAATAGCCGATGTGTCCTTTCCTCCTTTGGCTGCGACCACCCAGTTGCTCAGTGTGCCTTTGGCAATCCCCAACCTTCTGGCGGCTTCAGCTTGGCTGAGGCCTTGCTCCAACACCAGTCGAACCGCCTCTGCCCGAAACTCTGGTGAATAGTGTTCTCTCGATTTCATTCAATACCCCCGATTGTCTAATCGTAACAATCGGGACTGTCTGTGACAATCAGGATACCTCAGTGCCATAGTCCTTGAGAAACTCAAACAGGCTGTAGCCTTTCTGGAATTGGACTTTGCTTTTGGCCATGATCTCACACCTCGATAACTGTACGTAAGATCAGTATAGTTCGTTGTGACTGCTAATCATGGGTAATCAGGTACCTGTATCCCTGTATCCGCACCAGGGCGGGATCGCACTTTGTTAACAAATTTTGAACTGGCAAATCGTCTGTGATCTAATCGCTCCCCTGGTCCAGAGGAGCTCAAGTCATGGACGTGGTGTTTGGTGAGGATGCGTCCCGGATAGCCATGGAGGATGCCGTGGAGAATATGGCCCTGTTTCGACGCTTCGTGATGAACATTATCACTCAGAGTCAATGTGACGCGCCAAGCCAGCCAGGGCGAGAGCACACTAACCTAAAAAATGAACAATTAGGTCAAAACGCCAGCCATTCGTATAAATGCCACTCATACCTCGAAGTAAAACTGAGTGCTATTTACTCACCGGTTGGGTGTTTTATGATCGAAAGTCATATTTGTTACTTGATTTAACAAAGTATGCTCCCGCCCTGCCAAGCCAGCGAAACAAGTTGAAAAGAGCGGGCTGGAACGATGATTATCGGGCACAGTTATTCTTTGGTTGAAAATCAAGCAAAGTGCGCTCCCGCCCTGGTATCCGCACTAAATGGCGTTTGTATAGAACTCTTCGTGATCAAGTTCGGTTAGGTGCGAGATGCCAAGTTCAACTCGAGCTTTATCTCCTATGGCTTTGGCATTCCAAATATATTTAAACCATAGTTCCTTGCTTTCAGGCCAAATTGTGACTAGTTTTGATGAGAGGTCCATTGCTGAGTGGAGATCTCCAGATTTAATATGGTGATCACGAATATCAAGTAATTCTTTTTGGCTTGTGTCTACGTTCGAAAAGACTCTTCTGTCAGCCATATAACTACATGCTATTCTGTGAAGCTTAGGTGCTAGTTTTTTATTGATTGTTGCTTCAAGGGTTAAGCTAAGCAGTTTGAATTCAAAATCAAAGAACTGGAAAATTGATGCGTACTCATTTGTCTTTGTAATATTGTTATACGCATTATAATATTTAGAGCCGCTCCAGTTTAATGACTTCTCAGTTGAGAATTTGCTATTATTTATGCTACTAACTCTCCCCAGAGGGTCTCTATTTAGAGACATGTGAATTCCACACTCAGGGCGTAATTGAAAATCAGGAGAAATAGATATATTTTTTCTAGACATGATTTCATAAAGGACATACTCATCGTTGACCTTGGTCAGATCAAGATCTGAGATATCCGGAATCGGGTAATAGTCATCGTACTTACAAAAATGGAGTCCCGATAGCCTAGGGTATGGAGTGCTTAAGCTTGACTCTCTTAAAATATTGCTGAAAGGGATATCGTATTCATTCATCAAAGCTAGGTGAGTTTGCATCACATCATCTAGAATGAGTAAATCTATATCTCCAATATATATATATTGAGACTTAAAGCTAGGCTTCTCAATAAATCTTATTGTATTTGGGATTATGTTAACTTTAGAGTTTATCGACTGCATAAATGAAAAACGCTCACCGAATAGGCTCCGTAACACTCCAATACCGGATATATTTTCGGCCAAAAATTCATCAAGCTCTTCAAAAAAAATCTCTACAGTGGCGTGGTTATTTGTAGATAGAGCAAAAAAAGTATAAGGTAATGCAAACATACTATATCTTTTGTCTGCGTATGAGATAATATTTAGCTTGTGCATTTTATATTTCCTTGATAGCTGTAACAAAAGCTATAGGTATTGGTGGATATAAAATCTGGCTCAGTGAAGATAAATCGGTCCAATGTTTAGCCGTATCTATTTGTGATGTGCTGGCCTTGCTACGACTTATGTCAGATTTCATAACTATTACTATTTAGGTGAAATTAACTATATTTATTTAGAGTGTTCCGCGATCAATTTCCTGAAATTTTCTCGAAAAACCGCAGTTCAGATAGTGCCGCTTTCCTTACGCTAAACTCTTGAGACTTATCAATAGCAGCGTTAATCATTTTCCTTCTTGCAATTTTTGGCATTTCAAAAAACTGGATAATATTGGCAGCCACTTCGTCTTCATTGTGCATGTTATGCACAAAGGTGTTTATGCCATGTTCTGCATATTCGTAGCCACCACCAACAGCAGGAATTACCGGGACACAACCACATGCCATCGCTTCCAGGCTGGTTCTGCCAAATGCCTGAAAATCTGAGGCATCCAAAAACATGCCACTGCCGCGAAGCAAGCTGGCGACTTGTACCCGTTTCAATACACCATGATTGGTAAACTCAAAATCGCGTACGACATTGGAGGATTCCAACTCGTCATTAGTACAACCGAAGATATCAACCGAAAGCTGTGGCAGTGTTTTTTTAACGGCTCTGAGGATCCGCATAGTGCGATATGGTGCCCGTCTGGGAGACTTGGGTCTAACCATGGCCGACAGTCTGAGCTTGTTGTAATCTAAATTGGGGAAATAAACTGAGTGGTCTATGCTGGGCTCTACTTTAGCCACTTTTACACCATGGTTTTTATAGACAATATTTTGTTGCCACTGGGTTTTTGTAAATATGTTTAAGCCAGGTATTGCTGTATAACTGTCATAAGCTTCCTGCCACAGTGGGCTGCCCTTCTCCGAGAAGAGTGGTTCATAGTCCTGCACATAATAAGCAGGTATGACACTGGGTTTAAGCTTTTTGATAGCCTTTAGTATTTTTACTGAGGTGAAAATAGTTGCAACAACAATTGATCCTTCTGCAATGTTGGCGGCCAAATCTGTTTCGTTTTTGAATTCAATAAAACGACCGACAACCAATGGCATATCTGCATAGTTGACTTTCATGGACATCATGTTTCCGCTGTTTATCGCAACGTGAACATCTATGCCCATAGATATCATTTCGTTTGCCTCTTGAATGACGGAGTGCGCGCCACCACCACCGCCA
The DNA here is from genome assembly GCF_027707725.1 of Aeromonas sp. QDB25. NCBI lineage: Bacteria > Pseudomonadati > Pseudomonadota > Gammaproteobacteria > Aeromonadales > Aeromonadaceae > Aeromonas > Aeromonas sp. QDB25. The sequence goes on from NZ_JAPCIZ010000065.1 coordinate 12,791, forward strand.
CCTACAGGGAGAATAAATACAACTTTCATTTACATTCCTTAAACTTCATAAAGAGGAGCGATCGTTTGACGTGCTTTCACTAAAACGTCATGATTGTAAAGTTTTTTAGAGACAAGCCCCCAGTTGTAGTCTGGGTGTTTTTTCTTCAAAGCAACGCTGCCTTTATCGGAAAGTTCCGTTCTGATGTCGTGCCCAAAACTTTTTGACTTATGATGGTATACATAACTATTCGGGCATACCAATAGGCGATATCCCCTTTCAATCAATCTGGCACAAAGGTCATTCTCTTCTCCATAGCCCTTTGGAAAAGCGATTTCATCAAGTTTTCCGACCTCAAAAAATAACTCTCTATTGATTAACTGACAAAAGCCATTTAATACCCCGGCGTCGGCAAATTCATATTGCCGATTTAAATTAAGCTGGAAGGCAATATCATTTGGTGTCAGACCGGCTGGTATCAGGTTGAAGTCCCATCCACCATTCTTTGAGAGAACATTAGGTACAGACTGCCAACTTGCAGCGTTCCCAAGAGGGCCAATAATGGCAACCTTGTCTTCCGTTGTCCCTTCCAGAAGATTCTCAAGCCAAAATGGTGTTACCACAGTATCGCTATTTAACAACAAGACCCACTCTGACTCTGCTAGTTCAAAGCCTTTATTAACGTTAGCGGTGTAACCTACATTCTGTTCTTGATGGTGCACAGAGATAAAATCGTATTTATCGGCATATTCATCAAGCACATCGGATATTCCATCGGTAGAGCAATCGTCAACTAGTAAGATTCTATATGCTATATTAGTGTGTTTGATTATTGATTCTAAACACTCAATCACATACTCTTTTGCATTATATACAGGAATCACGATGTCAACTGGTGAGTACTTTGACTTTTTCACATTAACGATATCGGTCTTCACCCCTATTGGATTTCTTTTTAATACATCGTAGTATCCGGCTATGATATCAAGTTGAGAGGCGATGGCCGGGTCTTCAATAGCGGAGAATACTTCTTCTTTTTTGAACGACGTTTGTTGATGTAATGACACGCTAAAGTCATCTGCTTGATTGTTCGCATTAAACTCTACTGCTAGTCGATATTCATGATAATCAGAAGTCGTGTTGATTAAATCGCAAATAGAGTTGTAATCCAAAATGAATATCCATTCATATCTATCATTTTCTAGCTTTTGACATGATAGACGCAATTTGTTTAGTATTTTGTCTTGTGCTCCTTTCGCATAAATATATACTGATTTAATTAGCTTGTCGCAGTCACCCGTTGCAGTAATTTTTCCCTGCATAGGCATGCTTTTGATATTTTTCAGATCAAGAGAGTATGCGATCCTGGAGTACCCTAACAGTTTGCCTATATTGATGCTGATTCCTGAGTCACTCTTGGCTGCGATAAACTCCGATTTATTACCGTTCTTAGCCTCATATATAACACCAGGAGCAATCAAAATTTTTCTTCGTAGTTTTATGAATTTTCGAGGTAATTTATAGTTGGATAGACTACTGTTAATTATAGAAACACTCTCTTGATTGGTTTTTAATTTTTCGAACTTTGGTTTCGAAATTAGAATTTTTTCATTCGAATTTTTAACTAACAAACCACCCAAGTCTATATATGATGAGCTGTCAATATATAGAGTCAATACAATAGATGATGCACCTTCGATTAAATCAAAATTGAAACATGATAAGGGTGTAGTATAAGTGTTCCACCCTGGAGATATCTCCAATCTGGAACTTGCTGTTACTATTTGTTCGTTATCCAGTAGCTCAACCAGAACTTGTGCTGCCTTGTTGGTATTGAGTATCAACTCGATAATATCATTAGAATAAATCCCTTGGACAAGACTCTGCCCGATAGCAATAATTTTTTGCTTGCTTGTTTTGGCATTCGATATTCGATAGAAAAATTCCGAACAAATTGATTTTTCATATTCGCTCGACTGCACTAATTGAATGTTAAGCCCATCATCCAATCTTGAACTTTGATTTTTACTGATAGATTTGTTATAGAAATTAATGAAATGTGGGTCTTTGTTTTTTATATTATCATTACCTAACAGAGCTCTGCTAAAAAGCACTTTATCCTGACCAACGTAAACTGCAACATCTAATTTTTCGTAGTCGCTAGATGCAAATTCTACGTCGAATGCAGCAATCCCGTTAGCAATTCCGTGTGCTTGCAAGTCATCTCTGAAGGATAGCTCAGGGAGTTCTAATGACAATTCATTTACCTTCAAGGTAATAGGTGTCACTATAGGCATCTTATTAGATAAAGCAACCCACCCTCTGACTTTGTTTTTTGTGACCTCATCAATAGAACCTATATAACCGAGAGGTGTTTCTTCTCGAGCCTTATCGTCTAGTTTAGACTTTAATTTATTTACGAGACTTTTAATTCTTTTCATTAGCTTAATTGTCCGATGATGATTTTCGATGTGTGTTTTTTATAGTGAATACGAATTGATGGCGCTGTTCCCGTTACGTATTGATGAGTCGATTGACACCACAAAACAACCATGAACGGGCTGTGTTTGGCTCCTGACAGACAACACGGATGATGTAAAATCTCAGTTCGAGTTCGTCTCTGTTGAACGGCTTGCCACCCACTTCCCTAATCGCTGCGACTATAAACGACCTCTTTCACAGCCCTTAAAAATCGCGGGGTTTCGTAATCTTGCCCTGACCACAGAGCAGGGCGGGATCGCACTTTGTTAACAAATTTTGAACTGGCAGATCGTCTGTGATCTAATCGCTCCCCTAGTCCAGAGGAGCTCAAGTCATGACACTCATTGAACATCTCACTCTCGTTGAAGAAACCCGTTCTGATATCAACCGCAAGCATGATTTGGTGGACGTGATGTTCCTCGTCATCAGCGCCATCATGGCCGGTGCTGAGGGCTGGCGTGATATCCAGACCTTCGGCGACTCGAAAGCGGATTGGTTGCGCTTATATCGACCCTTTACTCATGGCATTCCGCGTCGTCATACCATCGCTCGCATCCTACGGACCATCGTCGTCGAGTCCTTGCTGTGGCGCGCCAAGCCAGCGAAACAAGTTGAAAAGAGCGGGCTGGGACGATGATTATCGGGCACAGTTATTCTTTGGTTGAAAATCAAGCAAAGTGCGCTCCCGCCCTGGACCACAGAGCGCTTCGCTTCAGAAGGTTAAAAGCCAAGATTTTTTGCTTTTGCTGTTCTTCTGCTTTTCTTCGTGGACCTTCGTGTCCTTCGTGGTCGATAGTTTTTTTCAAGAGCATTCTCCACGAAGCGCTCGTTGCACTCGCTTCACGGCGTGTTTGGCCAGGGGCGATTGCAGGCCGCCGGTGATGGAGATAATGCGATCGCCAATATTTTGCAGTGACCGGATCAGTTTTAATATCTCATCGGTTTCACCACTGTTGGAGATCATATCTTGCATCACCCTATCAATCCTGATGCTCACGCAATGTAGCCAATCCCATCACCACCAAGCCATAAAACAGGCAAAGCAATACGCCAACCGTGGTCAGATTATAGAGACGACGTGGATATTCAGCCTCTTCCGCCAATGTCGGGCGCGTGACAACTAATAAGTGTTTAAGTTTGCGATAGGCTTCTACGCGGGTTTGCTCCAGACTGATAAGGCCCGTTTTGTAGAGATCGGCAGCCAGAGTGGCCTGAGTTTGCAGATCCATATATTGGGCGGTGATTTCGTTCATCGCCTCAGGCGCCACTTGATTGTCAGCACCGGCATCATGAGTGGTCAATTTCGCCTTTTCCTGTTTCAGTTGCTTGCTTAACGCACCAACACGACTTTGCACCGATACCACCGCAGGTGCGCTCTCTTTCATATAACTGCGCAATTGCTTAAGTTCTGCCTGCTGGCGCACCAGTTCAGCTTCAATTTCACTGACCACACCAAGGCGGGCAGTGCTGGTTGATTCAGGGCTGATCAGCTGATAACTATTTTGAAACGCCAGCACCTTGGCTTTCTCTGCCTGCAAAAGTTGATGAGAACGGTTAACCTCTTGTTCGACAAACGCGAGCTGATCCATGGCGACCTGATGGCCCAGTTTGTTGATAAATCCTTCCGCTTCTTTCAGCATTAAGCTGACTACCTGCTGGCCATATATAGGATCAAAAGCCTGAAGTTCGATACTTAATACCCCGGAGAGTTCATCAAGACGCAAGATCAGATGATCACGGTAATATTCCAGAAACTCTTCGCGGGTGGCCTCCCCCGATAAACGCGAGAAGAAGTCGGCATCATGGCTTTGGTAGTGCGCTTTAAGCGCCAATTCGCGGTCGAGCTTGGCCAGCAGATCCCAGGAACGCAGGTACTCTTGTACCAGCAATACGTCCTGATGATTGCTACCACCCAGCCCCAACATAGACAGGGCATCTGGCAACATTTTAATCTGGTCGGCCTGCTTGATAATGATGTCGCTTCGGCTGACATAACGGTCTGTAGCAACGCCGCCAAAATAGATCGATGCCACGACAAAACAGGCGACCACCCATAAAAAGCTACCCAGTTTCAGACTCTGTTGCCATGAACGATGAGCGATTTTATAACCGCTGGAATCAATAAAGAAACGCTTCGGCTCTTTGCCAAGCTTGCGTATTTTGCGTACAAAGCGTGATGACTTTTCTGTTCTGATAGGTTGTGTCATGTTTGATTGTGCTTATTATAGATTTTGATAAATACGGATCGCATCGTCGATATTGTCGAATATTTCCAGTTGACCGTTGCGCAACAATATCCCCATATCACACTGCTGACGCAGGTTCTTCATATCGTGCGACACCATAATCAGGCTGGCGGTTTCACGTTTTTGGTTAAAGACGTCGATGCACTTCTGCTTAAAGCGAGCATCGCCCACCGAGGTGATCTCATCGGTGAGGTAGATATCAAAGTCAAAGGCCATACTGACGGCGAATGAAAACTTCGATCTCATACCACTGGAATAACTCTTGATGGGCAGCTCGAAGTGTTGGCCTATTTCGGCAAACTCCTTGACCCACTCTTCGATGGCACGGGTATCGCGCACGCCGTGAATGCGGCAGACAAAACGGGTATTTTCACGCCCCGTCATGCTGCCCTGAAAGCCTCCCCCCAGCGCCAGCGGCCAGGAGACCCGACATTGACGGGTGACTTTGCCTCTGCTTGGCGTATCCATGCCGCCCAGCAGCCTGAGCAGGGTGGATTTGCCCGCGCCATTGGCGCCGAGAATGCCGATGTTGCGCTGGCGCGGCAGGGTGATATTGACATCGCGCAGCACATAGTTGCGACCAAACCTGGTCGGATAATATTTCGAAACGTTTTCCAGAATAAGCATAATATCAGTGCTCAACATCAGGCCGGTTAACTGGCAATCAGGCGCCGGTGGGTCAATCGATAACAGCTCATGGCAAAGGTGAGCAATACCAGTGTGATAGCGGCAAAATAAGTCCAGCTGGCAGTGGGGCTGCTGTAGCCAGCAAGCCAGCCGCTGCGGATCAGCTCGATGGCATGCACCAGCGGATTCCACAAAAACCAGTGTTGATATTGTTGGGGAATGCTCGCTAGGGGGTACATGACACAGGAGATAAACATCAACGGCATCATCAGCAGACCGAGAAACTTTTTTGCCTCTTCCACCAGGGTGCCTACCACGCAAAAGATGATGCCAAGGGCAAATGAAAAGACCATCAGGAGCTGATAGCCCAAGATCACCTGCAAGGGGTCGGCAGGAATGGCATCAAAACCAAACCACAGCAGTCCCAGTATCAGAATGCTGCCGACCAGCAAACCGATGGTGACCTCCAGCAGAAAGCGGGCAATGAAGGTAGCAAAGGGTGTGACCTGCCGGTAACAGAACAGCCCCATATTGGCGCTGACAGCCGATTGCAACTTGCCGACCACATTTTTAAAGAAGATAAAGGGCAGATAGCTGGCCGTGATAAACAACGGAGCCGGCGCCCCGCCAAATCCGCTGTGGCCCCGCAATCCGAAAATCAGGCTGAATGCACCTATCATGAGCAAGGGGTCGAGCAACGCCCAGACATAACCCAGCCGATAACTGCCAAAACGGGTCTTCAGCTCACGGATCAGCAGGCCAAAGGTGACATCGCGTAATACCTGAAAGGCACTGCGCGGGGCGGGGCGGTGTAACGTTGTTTGCATAGTGTCGTCTATTACCGGGAGACCGGTGAATGACGCCATTCACCGGCCTTGCTCGAGATGGAAAGGGATCAATCGATAGCAACGTTGGCCGCCACGGCGATCTGATAGATGATTTGGGTAATATCCTTGACCGATTGCATGGTTTTGCTGTCAACCTTGGGCAACACTAGGATTTGATCACCGGGCTGGACACTCCCCTTATCTTTAAACTCCACCAATCCGTTGGCATGCACCACGGCAATCCGCTGGTCATTCGCACGCTCGGTGAATCCGCCCGCCCAAGCCACGTAGTCATCGAGCGTCGCATTGGCGTTATAGACCACGGCCTGTGGCATCAAGACTTCCCCACCGACTTGAATCAGGTCCGTTCTGTTCGGGATAACAATCTGGTCACCCTGTTCCAGCTGAATGTTCGCAACAATCCCTTTGTCTGCGACCACCACCTTGCCAAGAGGCTGGATTTTTCTGGCCTTCTCGACAAAGCGCATCACCAGTTCTGCCTCTTTGGCACGGATGGCCGCTTCACCATCCGAGCTGGCGGGCGCAGTAAACACACTGCGCTCCAACCGGTTGAGCGACTCTTCCAACATCTCTTTTTGCCGCGCAGCGACACTCTTGCGCATCAGGTAGATGGATTGGTAATCGGCAAGCTGTGGGTCAATGGGAATATGGTTGAGCAGCTCATGCAGCTTGGTCTGCTTGCGCACTGTGAAATAGGAAGGCCCCATATAGCTACCAGCGACCTGCACATCATAAACCTGAGCATGCATGTCATCGTTGAACAAAACTTTGTCACCATCCTTAAGCTGGAGGCTGGCAAAATCCTTGTAAGGTAAATAGATGGAGAATGGACCACTTGGACGGTCACCTATCACCCCGACATGGCTCACCTTGGCAAGCGGCAGTGCATAGTTGACCAGCTCCGAGCCTAGCGTATTGCGCTGAGTCAACTCGAAACGGAATGGATTACGCACCTTGCCCGCGACATTTATCATCGGGCCCTGTGGCTCTACCAGGATGACATCCTGATCTTTAAAAGAGAGCTTGGGCATTTTGCCGTGCTGCATGAATTCATACAGATCGATTTTTTGGATGACCTGGTTCTGGCGTAATACCTTGATTTGACGATAGCTGCCGCGCTCCGAGTCGATCCCCCCTGCCCGCTTTAAAAAATAGAGCACACTGTCAGAGGATTGACCCGCATACTGGCCTGGCCGTATTACCGGGCCAGTGACAAACACACTCACGGGAGTTGTTGTCAGCAGGTTGACGTAGATATTGACATTATTTGTAAAAACATCGCCAATCCTGCTGGTCACCAGATTATTGACTTGGCTGGCAGGTACATTCTTGACATTTATCGGGCCCACATCAGGAATGAAAATATTGCCTTGATTATCTACCGTCACTACATTTGAAAAATTGACGGCCCCCCAGATCCAGATATTCAGCTTGTCGCCTGGTGCAATCAGATAATTGTCATTCAAGCCATCGCTGCGTTCGGTTTCATAGCCACCGGCGAACAGGTTGGCGCCATAAGGCGGCGGCAATCCGGCCTCGGCTTGGGGCAGCAGTTGGCGCACATCGCTTTCACCGGGCAATAGCATCCCCTGACGATTTTGCTGGGTGAAACTGCCGGTGGTGGCGTTGCGATTGGCTTCGCCACTCAACGATGGTGCGCCACCGAGCTGGGGTCCGGCACCAATAGCCGGAGGTGCCGACAGGTTATAGCCAAACGACTGTCCACCCGCTTGCGCCGGATCGGATTTATTATTCGCCGCAAGGGTCAATGGAGCCATCCCGAGCAGGGCCAGGGTCACCACCAGTTGGCGGGGAAGGGAGCTTTTCAATGCGGGATCCTCAATTCGATTCGACAACTTGCAAACTGTTAACCGGAAGCTGTTCCAGTTGCGGGATCAGATACCACTGATCCGCCCGCTGGCAGGCTATGCGCTTTTCGCTGCGGCTGGACGCGCCGTTAGAGAGCGAGCGCTGAAACAGCAATTCCCGACAGGCATGGCCGAGGGCCGACGTATAGACAGGCCCCGGCGTGAAGGTTCCGTTCGTAACGGCAACGCTATTGCCCTGTTGCAGGGAATTAAGCACCTGCTGTTGCTCGGCGGGAAGAGCAATGAGTCCATCGGTAGCGGTCTGATTAACCAGCGGGATTGATGCTGCGACCTGCTTGGGTTCACTGGCGCAGCCGCCAAGCAAAATGGCCAGCGAGAGGGCCAGGCACTGAGTTGCATGGTTCATGGTTGAGTGATTTCCGTGTGTATAACGAGCACAAAATTGAACCTGTCAGGAGAAGTCTCGCGCTGAGTGTGACCCGACAGGATTGAATGATAATTCGTTGGAGAGTTGGCAAGCGATGTAACTGTTTATTTTTTATGATTTTTTGTAGCATAGCTATTTTACACCATAGCTACCGCACAGCGCTGCACAGGACAGTTCTGCAATCATCAATAATTGTCGATGCTTAAGATCGATAGAATACTAGGGATGCACATCGAATTGTTCCGGCGCAATTCAGTTAACCTGAAACAAATCAGTTGTTTATCCAAATGTACGTCGTCCTTGAGCACCAATATGCTGACCATTTATCTGATAAGAAAGGGTATGTTCAGAAGAGAATGGTGCATGGATTCGTGTCGCCAATGGTAAACCGCCTAAGCTGAATACAACCTGTTAGGCTGTTCATGATTTGAACATTTTCCTCTTGAATTCGGAACGTGTCAATCTCACTTGAGTGTATGAGCAATTAGTGCTTAACCTGCCCACCGGCAACCAACTGGCCTTTCCTGCAACCTTATCTCCCGCTCGCTTGCAGCAATTCCTGATGGCGCTGTCGGCATGACGCCGCGGGGGGACATCTATCTGGTGACCGGCGTGACTGACATGCGCAAGTCGATCGATGGTCTGGCTATGATCGTCAGTGACGTGCTGGCGCTGGATCCGATGAGTCAGGCCTGGTTTATCTTCTGCAATCGACCCCGGGGCAAACTCAAGATCCCACGCATGGCGATCGCTCAATAACATTCATGCCAATCGCCCAATAACATCCCAAGCCGATCACTTTTTTCCTCTATGGGAAACCATGATCGGCATGAATGTGAGCGTAATAGATCAGAATGGCCGAACGCCATCAAGTACTAAAAAACCAAAATCAGGTGCGAAATCACTTATTAAGAGATAGTAACCGATTGAACCCAACAATGTCCAGAATGACCTCCGGTCAAATCAGGGGGTTGGTCACGAAATGGTCACGGTTTGGTCACGGTCACGAACATCAAGCGGGCGTTTCAAATTGCAGATATGAAAAAAAGCCCAACCTGTTCAACAGGTTGGGCTTTCTATTTAGTGGCGGAGCGGACGGGACTCGAACCCGCGACCCCCGGCGTGACAGGCCGGTATTCTAACCGACTGAACTACCGCTCCGCATTCGGTTAGCTTTCGCTAAATCATT
>NZ_JAPCIZ010000066.1:0-22398 GCF_027707725.1 Aeromonas sp. QDB25
CAACAAGATCAAAGTGATAAAGCGCATGGCATATGGATTTAGGGACTCAGAATACTTTTTTCTGAAAATCAAGGCGGCCTTCCCCGGAAAGCCGCGATGAACCAAAAAAAAGCCCCACCGATCCGGGATCGGTGGGGCTTCTTTGCCCTGTTGCGGAGGAATGGCCGGATGGCCCTTCCCTGTCCGCTGTCTCTTCACTTGCTATCGTGTATTCGGTTATTCACTTTCCGTGCCAGCTCTGCCAGTGCCCGCCAGACGGGCTTTCGCCCCTCCAATCCCGCCCTCGCCACCCCCAATTTGCCTCAATTAGGCGCAGTTGCACCAAAACGGTTGGCCACCAGGACGCTCAGGCGGGCAATGCCAGCAACAGCTGCCGCGCCAGCTCCCCCAGGCTCAGGTGACGGCTCATGGCGGTGCTGCGCATCAGGCGATAGGCCTGTTCCTCGTCCAACCCCTGATGGCGCATCAGCCGCCCCTTGGCCTGCTCGACGAGCCGCCTCTCCTCCAGCTTCTGGCGCAGCTCGCTCTCGGTCTGCATCAGGGCCTGCACCATGGCGAGCTGGCTGCGGGCCAGGCGCAGCCACTGCTCCACCGGCTCCCGCTCGCCGCAAGGGTGGGGCACCAATAGCACACCCTGCCGCAACAGGGCGAGCTGGGTGTCTCCCCCCAGCCGCTCGCAGAACAAGAGGCGCGGCAGGCCGGGCCAGAGGGAGAGGCCGAGGCGCACCTCGGCGCCGAACTGTCGGCAGCTGACGAGCAGGGCGTCCCCCTGCTCCATCGGGGTCAGCAACTGGCGGGTATCGAGGATCCTGGGCTGATGACCGTAGTGGCTGACCAGCAGGGCCAGCCGATTGGCCTGACCGGGATCATCGGCGTGGATCAGCAGGCGGGAAGCGGGGCCGTCCTGACCCCGGGTGGAAAGAGTAGTCATGGCGCTCCTTGCCAACGGCTATCGCAACTTGTCTGCTGCCAATGCCGCAACATGAAGGCCAACTCTTTGAATCTACCTCCTTTTTATCTATCAGGAGGTAGTGGGGGTAGAGGGTGGATATCGGCTCAGGCGACCCGATCCAGCGCCTCCGTCAGCAGACCTTGCAGCTCGGCGCGCAGGCGCACCACCTCCCCCACGATGATCAGCACCGGGCTCTGGCCGAGCAGGGCCAGCGCGGCCTGCGCCAGCCCGTCCAGCGTGGTCTCGTGCACCTGCTGGCGGGCGCTGCACCCGGCCACCACCAGGGCCACCGGCACATCCAGTGAGGCCCCCGCCGCCAGCAGCCCCTGCCGGATCTGGGCCGCCCGCTCCAGCCCCATGTAGAACACCAGGGTGTGGCCGGCCCGGGTCAGCCCCTGCCAGCCCTGATAGTCGCGCTCGTCCATCAGGTGCCCCGTCACCAGGGTCAGGGAGCGGGCCAGTCCCCTGTGGGTCAGGGGGATGAAGGTGCTGGCGGCGCACCCCAGGGCCGCCGTGATCCCCGGCACCAGCTCGGCGGCGATGCCGTGCCGGGCCAGGTGCAGCGCCTCCTCGCCGCCCCGGCCGAACACCAGGGGATCCCCCCCCTTGAGGCGCACCACCCGCTTGCCGGTGCGGGCCAGGGCCAGCAGCAGGGCGTTGATCTCCTCCTGGGTCGGGCTCGGCTCGCCGCAGCGCTTACCCACGTCGAAGCGGGCCGCCCCCTGGGGAATGCGGGCCAGGATCTCGCTCCCCACCAGGCGGTCATAGACCACCACCTCCGCCGCCTCGATGCGTTGCAGGGCGCGCAGGGTCAACAATTCGAGGGGGCCGGGGCCCGCTCCCACCAGACTGATTTGGCTCATCTCAGGCTCCTTGTGTCCTGGCATCGCACTAAGCGGATGCCAGGAAAACATGTTTGATCAACAGCTTGTCGATTTCGGGCAGACAGGTGCCACAGTTGCTGCCACAGCCGAGCAGGGCCTGCAGCCCCGCCAGCTCGCTCACCCCCTGCCGGGTGATGGCATCGACGATGCGCTGCTCCGAGACCCGCAGGCAGGAGCAGACCAGCCGGCTCTCCCCGGCCAGGGCCTGGCTCAGGGTCTGGCTCAGGGCCCCCGCCTGGAGCGGCGTGCCGAGCAGACTGGCCAGCAGGTCGACCTTGATGTCCGGGCGCCGCCCCCCCACCAGCAAGATGCCCTCGATGCGATCCCCTGCCAGGGCCACGGCCAGCCACCCCTCCTTCATGGGCAGCCTGAGCCAGTGCCCCTCGGCCCCCAGCCGTTGCCACAGGCTCTCTGTGCTCTCTGACCAGGAGGCCAGCAGGGTGCAGTTACCCTCGGGCAGGGGGCGCCTGGCCCACCAGTCCACCGGCTCGCGCCACTCACCACGGCCACACCAGAGCCCTTGCCAGCGGGTGAGCTGCGCCCTGGCCTGCACCCGCCCCTGTTTGAACATCGGCTGGCCGGAAAGGGGATCCACCACGGGGGCGATGAGGCGGTTGACCGCCCCCTGGCTGCACTGGCTGTCGGTCCAGTGCATGGGCAGGAAGGCCTCCCCCTCCCTGAGCCCCTCATCCAGCCCCACCAGCAGCAGCGCCTCCCCGAGCCCGTTGCAAAGGCGCACCATATCCCCCTCCTTCACGCCAAGCGCCAGCAGGCTGGCGGCCCCCATTCGCACCCTGGGCCAGGGCTCGGCCTCCTGCAACCGGGGCACGTGGCCGGTGCGGGTCATGGTGTGCCACTGATCCCGCAGGCGGCCACTGTTGAGGAGCAGGGAGACAGCCCCTGCAAGCGGGGGCGTTTCTGGCTGCTCGGGGAAGCGCTGGGCCAGGGGCAGCAGGCGGGCCCGGCCATCCGGGGTGGCAAAGCGTCCGTCCTCGAACAGGCGGGCCCTCCCCTGGGGCCAGTCGGCGTTGACGGGCCAGCTCAAGGGTTCCAACGCCTCGAATTCGGCACGGGTGAGACCCGCCAGCCCGGAGATGTCGAACTGGCGGGATCCGTCGTTCTCAAAGCCGGAGAGGGCGGCATGCTCGCAGAAAATCTCGTGCTCGTGCTCATAGGCGAACCCCTCGCCAAAGCCGAGCCGACGGGCGAGCCGGGTCAGGGCCCACCAGTCGGGCCTGGCCTCCCCCGGCAGGGGCAGGAAGGCGCGCTGGCGGCTGATGGTGCGCTCGGAGTTGGTGACGGTCCCGCTCTTCTCTCCCCAGGCGGCGGCAGGCAACAGCAGGTGGGCGAGGCGCGCCGTGTCGGTGTTGGCCGTCACCTCGGAGACCACCAGCAGCTCGCAGCGGCTCAGGGCCTCGCGCACCCGGTTGCCGTCCGGCAGGGAGACCGCCGGGTTGGTGCCGAGCACCCAGAGCGCGCGGATCTCCCCCCGGTGCACCGCCTCGAACAGCTCGACGGCCTTGTGCCCCGGCCCGCGCACCATGGTCGGGCTTCCCCAGAAGCGCTGTACCCGATCGCACTCGGCCTCGCCAAAGCCCATGTGGGCGGCGAGCTGGGTCGCGAGCCCTCCCACCTCACGCCCCCCCATGGCGTTGGGTTGCCCCGTCATGGAGAAGGGAGCCGCCCCCGGCTTGCCGATGCGACCGCACATCAGGTGGACGTTGATGATGGCGTTGGCCTTGTCCACCCCCTGGTTGGACTGGTTGATCCCCTGGCAGAACAGGGTGACGGTCTTGGGGGTACGGGCAAAGAGCTGGTAGAAACCGAGCAGATCGCTGCGGGAGAGGCCGCAGCTGCGGGCCACCTCGTCCAACTGCCAGGCGGGATCGTCCAGCGCGCCCGCCAACGCCTCGAAGCCGCTCACGTGCTGCGCCACATAGGCCTTGTCCCAGCCATCGACATCGAGCAGGTAGCGGCACAGGCCGTTCCAGAGCGTCACGTCGCTGCCGGGTTTGAGGGCGAGATGCAGATCCCCCTGCTCCGCCGTCATGGTGCGGCGAGGATCCAGCACCACCAGCTTGAGCTCGGGGCGCCGCGCCCTGGCCTGCTGCAGGCGGCGAAACAGCACGGGATGTGTCCAGGCGGTGTTGGCACCGGTGAGCACCACCAGATCGGCGAGCGCCAGATCCTCGTAACAGGCGGGCACCAGATCCTCCCCGAAGGCGCGCTGGTGGGCCACCACCGCCGACGACATGCAGAGCCGGGAGTTGGTGTCCACGTTGGCACTGCCGAGGTACCCCTTCATCAGCTTGTTGGCGACGTAGTAATCCTCGGTGGTGAGCTGGCCCGACAGATAGATGCCGATGGCATCCGGCCCGGACTCGGCCAGGATGGCGGCAAAGCGCTCCGCCAGGGTGTCCAGGGCCTCCTCCCAGCCGATGCGCTGCCCCATCCAGCGCGGATAGAGCAGGCGATCGGGAAAGGCCAGGCTCTCCAGCAGGCTGGCTCCCTTGACGCACAGGGCGCCGCCATTGGCCGGATGCTGCTCATCCCCCTGCAACTGCCAGTTGTCGCCCTCCCGGCTCAGCCGGATGCCGCACCCCACTCCGCAATAGGCACAGGTGGTCTTCATTCCCTTGCTCCTTGTCATGTGTCTGACGAGGGGCCCATAAAAAAAGCGTCCGCCCCCCTGCGGGGACGGACGCCTTTGTCCGGATGCCTCATCGTCTTGTATGGGGAAGTGACTGCAAACCCCGCGCCAGGATGCAAGGGGCGCCGCCATTGCGCATCAGGGTGTCGGGCTGCGCCGCCACGGTGCAGCCGCCCCCTTGTTGGGCCCGCCTTGCGGGAATCCGCCCCGCACGCTGGGCAAGGGGCCCACCGGGGTATAATGCGCCGCCACACAGGAGAGAGAGATGAAAGTGTCAGATGAAGGCGCTGCCGGGCAGCACCGGGCAGATGCCCGGGAGAGAGGGGACTATTGCGCCATCGGGTTGGTCAATCCCAAATCCCCGGAGAACGTGGGCGCCGTGATGCGGGCCGCCGGCTGCTACGGGGCGGACGAGGTCTACTACACGGGGCAGCGCTTCGAGCTGGCACGCCGCTTTGTGACCGACACCAAGCAGATGGTGGAGAAGATCCCCCTGCTCGGGGTCGAGGAGCTGCTGGACTTCGTGCCCGAGGGCTGCACCCCTGTGCTGGTGGATTTGATCGAGGGGGCCACGCCCCTGCCGGATTACGTGCACCCCGAGAGAGCCTTCTACATCTTCGGCCCGGAGGATGGCACCCTGGAACCCGCCCGCTTCGCGGCGGTGAAGGAGGTCATCTATGTGCCGACTCAGGGTTGCATGAACCTGGCCGCCTCGGTCAACGTCATCCTCTATGACAGGTTGGCCAAGACGCTCAGAGCCAAAGGCTAAGGCAGGACAAGACGTTATCTATGTGGCCAGACCGACAGGCGGCATGCACCTCACCGCCTCGGTCAACGTCATCCTTTATGACCGGTTGGCCAAGACGCTCAGAGCCAAAGGCTGAGGCAGGACAAGCGGGGCCCGATGACGGCATCAGGCCCGACAGCTAGGGCTGTGGCTTGTTCGCCCGCACCACCTGTTCCCTGAGAAAGTCCTGGTAGTAGTCGTAGAGCTTGTTCTGCCGATAGATCTCCGCCAGCTTGCCCTGCCTTATCAGTGTGCGCATGCCGGGATCCCAGAGCCCGTGCAACTGCCTGCCCTTCGGGGTATCGGCGAAGATGGGGTAGGTCGGGATCCAGCGCAGGAATACCTGTACCAGCTCGGGGGGAAGGGAGCCTTCGGGGTAGAGGGCGCCGTCGGTCAGGTAGTAACGGTAACGCCCCTTGAGCAGCAATTGCAGCGCCATCTCGTGGCTGTCTATCTCGAACCAGCGCATCGGCTCCGGGATGAACTTGTCAAAGGCCCACCCCCTCAGCCAGAGCACCTCCTGCTCCTTGAGGCTGTGCTCCCCTGCCCAGTGCGGCAGCCAGCGCTTTTGCATCACCACGCTCACGTAGTCCGCCGAGTCGGGGTAGTCGGGCTGATGGACCCCGGGCACCTCTCCCCGATAGACCCCCATCGCCATGCCCCCCTCCTTTTTCGACACCACCGCCAGTGCCCGTTTGTAAGGCACCATGTGAAGCTTCACCTCGTGCCCCAGGGGTTCATAGATGGCTCGAACCACATCCAGATAGACTCCCTTGCCGTCCCGGTGACAGAAGCCGGGCCAGTCGTCGCAATAGACGTGTATGGTGTCTGCCCGCACGAACGAGGTGATCAGCAGGCAACAGAACAGAAAAAGACGAACCATGAATATCCTCAGTGATATGGCACTCGGCAGATGCTCACCGCCGGACGGCCCGTTCAGGCATACAGATAGCATAGAAAAACAGAGTCCCGGCCGACATTTTCCCCATTTTGCGAGCGGGTCGAGGGTTATTGTCGCCCCACAGCGTATCATGGCAAACAAGATTCATTAGTAGCCCAACTTGAGGGGAGATTCTCATGCCAACCATCAAATCCCTGCTCTGCCCCGTCGATTTCTCCGAGATGTCCAGAGCGGTACTCGACTACGCCGTCTTCATGGCCAACACCCACCAGGCCGAGCTCAAACTGGTCCACGTGGTGGATCAGCTGCACGGCTTCGACAGCTACAAGATCCTGCACATGACGGCCATCGAGATCACCCACGAGATGGAGCGCCAGGCCAAGAGTCAGCTCAAGGAACTGGTCGCCTGCCTGCCCATTACGGCCAAGTTCGAGGTTCGTTTTGGCCGCGCCGCCGATGAAATCGTCCTCCAGGCGAAGGAAGACAAGGTGGATCTCGTGGTCATGGGCAGCCATGGCCGCTCCGGCATCACCCACCTGCTGGTGGGCAGCGTGGCGGAATCCGTGGTGCGCCACGCCCCCTGCCCTGTGCTGGTGGTCCGCAAATAATCCCCGCCTGATGCGCCAAGGCCAGCATATGCTGGCCTTTTTGCTGTTTATTGCCATGAGATGCTCATCGCAGCAGACTCGCCGGCAGGGTCTCAGCCATGGGCATAGATGACGCTCCCTCCCTTGATGGTGTCGATGATCGCCCTGGACTGCTCCCTTGGCAGGGCCGGGCATCCCCAGCTGCGCCCCAGCTTGTCAAACTTCTGCAGATGCCTGGGGCTGGCATAATCCGCCCCGTGCACCACGATGGCGCGCTTGCGGGCATTGCTGTTCTTGCCGGGACTGAGGCCGTCGAGACGCAGGGAGTAACCATGCTTGCCCTGATAGGTCTCGGCGGTGCGGTAGACCCCGAGGGAACTTTGCCGGGAATTCATCTGATTCGAGAACTGGCGGGCGGCCAGCTCCCCCGAATTGCGGCCGTGGCTGACCCAGGTGTGGTAGAGCAGCTTGTGGCGCTTGACGTCGATGACGAACAGCCGGCGCATGGTCGAGGGCTTGCTGTAGTCGATGATGGTGAGAATGGGTTTTCGCTTGTGGCGCACGCTCTGGTAACCGTCCAGGGCCTTGCGAAACACGCGGCTGTCGAGCTTGCCGGCCAGGCCGAGCTGACGATAGAGATCCTGGTCCCAGCTGGCGTGGCTGGCGCCGCTGAAACAGAGCGCCCCCAGCAGCAGTGGCAGGCTCAGCCAGAGGCTGCCCCACCACGCACTCCTATCCCATCCCTTCATCCTTGAAGTTGCTCCCCTTGCTGTCGCTGGCCTGATGCCCCGGGTGACACCGCATCCTGCTGGATAGTTATATGCAAGCCATTGATTGCGAGCAATAAAAAAGCACAAAAATGCCGACCTGAGTCGGCATTGTCCTGCTTGCTGAGCGTGCCTGGATCAGGCACGGCTGAGATAATCCGCCTGCCCCACCCACTTGTAGCTGGTGAGTTCGGTCAGCCCCATGGGGCCACGGGCGTGAAGCATCTGGGTCGAGACCGCCACCTCGGCCCCGAGGCCAAACTGGCCGCCGTCGGTGAAGCGGGTGGAGGCGTTGACATAGACCGCCGCCGAACCGGCCCCGTTGACGAAACGCTCGGCATTGGCGAGGGAGTTGGTCAGGATGGCATCGGAGTGGCCGGCGTTGTGCTCGCGCATATGGGCGAGCGCCTCGTTGACGTCCGCCACCACCTTGACCCCCAGGGTCAACCCCAGCCACTCGGTGTCGAAATCTTCCGGCCCCGCGTCGCACAGGTTGTCGCTGCCAGCCAGCAGCGCCATGGCATTGGGCGCTCCCACCAGGGTCACCTTGCGCTCGTTCATCAGAGCCACCAGTTGCGGCAGCAAGGTGGCCGCCAGCTTCTCGTGTACCAGCAGGGTATCGAGGGCATTGCAGGCGGAGGGGCGCTGGACCTTGGCGTTCTCGATGACCGCCAGGGAACGCGCCAGATCGGCGCTCTCGTCCACGAAGATGTGGCTGATACCGAACCCGCCGATGATGACGGGGATGGAACTGTTCTCCTTACACATCTTGTGAAGACCCGCGCCGCCGCGAGGGATGATCATGTCCACGTAACGGTCAAGGCGCAGCAACTCGGCCACCAGCGCCCTGTCCGGGTTGTCGATGTACTGCACCGCCGCCTCGGGCAGACCGGACGCCGCCAGGGCATGCTGGATCACCCGCACCAACTCCAGGTTGGAGTGGAAGGTCTCGCGACCGCCGCGCAGAATGCTGGCGTTGCCGGTCTTGAGGCAGAGGCTGGCGATGTCGATGGTGACATTGGGGCGCGCCTCGTAGATGACGCCGATGACACCGATGGGCACCCGGCGACGGGAGAGGCGCAGGCCATTCTCCAGCACCCGGCTGTCGATTTCGGCCCCGACCGGATCGTCTAGGGTGATCACCTTGCGCACATCCGCCACTATGCCGGCAAGGCGCGCCGGGTTGAGCAGCAGGCGATCCAGCATGGCTTCCGTGAGCCCCGCCTCGCGCCCGGCGGCGATGTCTTTCTCGTTGGCCGCCAGGATCTGGGCACTGCGTGCTTCCAGTTCATCGGCGATGGCCGCCAGCGCCCGGTTCTTCTGTGCCGTGCTGACGGTGGCCAGTTGATAGGCGGCTTCACGGGCCGCCTGCCCCATTTTCTCCAGACTCATCACAGTTCCCTTTTGTTCATGCGGTGCCGCCCTGTTCAGAGCAGCACCATGTCATCACGGTGGATGGCCACGGCCCCATAGCCGTAACCCAATACCTGTTCAATCTGATCCGAGTGGACCCCCCGCAGCCGATCCAGCTCCAGATGGTCGTAACGGCAGATACCGCGAGCCAGCTCGCTCCCCTTGGGATCCAGGATACGCACCACGTCGCCACGCACGAAATCTCCTTTCACCGCGACGATGCCCTTGGGCAGCAGGCTGGAGCCCTTCTCCTGCATGGCGGCCACGGCCCCCTGATCCACCTGCACTTCACCGTGGGGAGGGGGCCCTGCCAGGATCCAGCTCTTGCGCCCTTCCAGGGGGGATGCCAGGGCCGGGAACAGGGTCCCCACCCGCTCCCCGGCGGCGAGTCGGCCGATCACTTCCGGGATCTGGCCGGTGGCGATCACCACGTCCACCCCGGCCCGGCGCGCCACGTCGGCCGCCTGCAACTTGGTGGCCATGCCACCGGTGCCAAGGCCGCTCACGCTGTCACCGGCAAGGGAGCGCAGGGTGTCGTCTATGGTCTGCACCTCTTCGATGAGCTGGGCATCCGGGTTGGTGCGCGGGTCGGCGGTGAAGAGCCCCTTCTGATCCGTGAGCAGGATCAGCAAGTCAGCATCCGCCAGGATGGCGGCACGGGCGGAGAGGTTGTCGTTGTCCCCCACCTTGATCTCGGCGGTGGCCACGGCGTCGTTCTCGTTGATGACGGGGATGATGCGGTGATCGAGCAGAGTGCGCAGGGTGTCGCGGGCATTGAGGTAGCGCTCCCTGTCTTCCAGGTCGGCGCGGGTCAGCAGCATCTGGCCGATGTGCAGCCCGTAGAGGTTGAACAGGTCCTGCCATACCCGGATGAGCTGGGTCTGACCCACCGCCGCCAGCATCTGTTTGTTCGGCAGGGTAGGCGCCAGCGGAGGGTGGTCCAGATGCTCACGACCGGCGGCGATGGCCCCCGACGTGACCAGTACGACACGGTGCCCGTGTCGATGCAAGGCGGCACATTGTCTGACCAGCTCGACCATGTGGGCACGGTTGAGGCGGGCAGATCCCCCGGTGAGCACGCTGGTGCCCAGTTTGACGACTATGGTTCTGTTTTCCATGGGAACGAAGGGTTAGAAAAGTAAGGAATCCCTTTATACCCACGGCCCCCCTGCCCTGCAAGGCAATTAAGCCTCGCCAGGCAGTTGCGGGCTCGGTGACAAAGCATCGGGGTACCCCGCACCGGGAAGATGCGGGGCTTGGGGATCAGGCTGCCGTCACGCTCAGTTCGGCAGTCACCTGCTTCGCGGGGGATAGGGTGCACTCCAGCTGGGTCAGCTTGCCGCTAATGAGCTTGTAGAAATGTTGCAGGGTGCGTTCCACTTCCGCCTGATGCTTCTTGGGCAGCGCCTTGTCGATCCACTCCCCGTCCGCGTTGTAGAACCCCGTCTGATAGTGGTAGCTGAAGCTGTGATCCGCCTGCTCCAGCACCAGCCACCAGCCCCAGAACTCCCGCTTGTCCGGAGCAGGCTTGGCGCTGACACAGACGGACAGGCAGTCAAAGCGGTAGCGGCCCTCCTCGCACAGGTCTTCACGCAAATAGGGGCCAATGGCCGCGAACTGCCGCAGCAATCGCTTGTAAGTCACTCTTTCTGACATGCTAACCTCCCTGTTGAACAAGCCATACCATCACATGGTGATGTTACATTTTTAGTTTTATATCATGTACATAAGTGCTTTTTGAGCCAATCTACCGTCTCTTTCAGTGCCTCGTCATAGACCTCGAGCAGTGGCTGCTTGTCAAACACCACCGCCTTGCCGTTGCGACTCGCAGCGGCCAATGCCCGGACATCCTGCTCGGGACAAATAAAATCTTTCTTGTGCCCGATACTCAATATCGGCACGGAAGTGCGACTCCCCAGCAATCCCTGGGTCTTGAGGGAGAAGACCTGACACTTGGTGCGCAGCAGATCCCACTGGGCCGCGTCCGCCCCCAGCCGGTTCGCCAGCCCGTCGCGCATCATGCGCGGGCAGCGGGCGAACATCTCCTGATTGGTGAACACCTGGTTGATGCCGGCACCGATGCAGACCACGGTCCTAAGCTTGAACGGCTCGACGAAGGCGAGACGGGCCGCCACATTGCCGGCGAGGCGGAACCCCACCATGGCGATGCGCTGGTGATCGACCCAGGCCACCTCCGAGAGGTAGTTGAGCACCGCCTGGTGCAGGCGGCTGGTGTCCTGCACCAGGGGCCAGTGCTCGGCATAGCCGGTGCCCGGCATGTCCAGGGAGAGCATCCCGATGCCATGGGGCTCGAGACACTTGAAATAGAAGTTGAGGAAGTCCACCTGAAGCGAATCGATGCCACCGCTGACGATGACCAGGGGCACAGGTTTCTCGGTGGTGGGCAGATGCAGGTAGCCCTGGATGGTCTTGCCCCGAAACGGGACCTGCAACTCCTTGAGGGGCACCTTGAACAGGCGTCCTGCCTCGCGATAGGCCATGTTGCCGAGTAACTGGGCCTGATCCGCCAGCTCGTCGTGCTTGAGGTGGGGGTAGCTTGCGATGGAGTAGTAGCGCACTGCCTTGAGCAGGCTCTTCAGCGCCGCGGCGCGATCCCCTTCCCCAAGCAGCGTCCGCCCCGTATTGAAATAACGGCCGGCGAGCTGACTCCACTCATAGACCCAGTTGCCGGGCACATAGCCCTTGATGGTGTCCAGATAGCGTTCGTGACTGCGCTCCCCCTGCCCCATGGCGATGTGCGCCAGGGTCTGCTCCACCTCGACGGGATCGGCCCCCTGCCAGGCCCAGGTCGGTCTGCGCAGCAGGCGATACCAGCGGGGCGACAGGGCGCCATCGATGAAGCTGTCAGACAGTGCGCTGTCTTGCTCGTCGACGGGGCTCGAGTTGGAGACTTCGGAAGTTTCCAATACCTTTTTGACCCGGGTAAACAGCTTTTCCGTCAGATTGGTATCGTCGTTTGGTTCCAAAATGGTGGCTCTTCTGTCTCAAACAATGTCCCATCTTAACCACTTTTCACATCGAGCAGCCACACCAGATACGCATTGAGCCCCAAAAGGGGCTCAATGTGGTCAACCTTGCATCACGACGGATCAGTCCGCTCCCGAATGCCGGGGAGTCACTGGTCGCGACCGGTGGGGCGATTACGCTTCGTCGCAGATCGGCTTGGCGAACTCCAGCGCCATGTCCCAGGGCTGTTCAATCCAGGTGTCCTGCGGAATGGCGACTTCGAAGTCATCCACCAGGGGTTCGCCCATGGGCTTGGCGAAGATGGTGATGAACTTGGCTCTGGGGTAGAGCTCGCGGATCGCCTTGGCGGTGCCGCCGGTGTCCACCAGATCGTCCACCACCAGCCAGCCTTCACCGTCACCTGCGGTGGTGGCAGCCTTCACCACCGCTAGCTCGCGCTGGTTGTCGTGGTCATAGCTGGAGATGCAGAGGGTTTCGACATTGCGAATGCCAAGTTCGCGGGCCATCAGGGCCGCAGGCACCAGACCACCGCGGCTGACGGCGATGATCCCTTTCCACTGGCTGACAGGCAGTTGACGACGGGCCAGACGGCGCGCTTCGCGTTGCAGGTTATCCCACGATACATAAAACTTTTTTGGCATGCTATCGATCTCAACGAGTTATAAAGCAATCACTTATGAGGCGAGAACCCGGCAAAGAGACGGGTTCAGGTCAATTCTGGCACCCCGTTTCCCGAATTTTGCTTGCACTTTTTCGGCCTCGGGGCTGACGCCTCGGCGGCAAAAACGGATGCAATGCGAACAGGGATGGGGTGTAGCTGGCGGCCATCTCGGGTGGACTCCCGATCTCGGGCCGGCTGTTGGGCCGGTATGATAGCACTCTTTATGGATAAATTGAGCGGCAAACGTATGCGAAAAACAGGAAATGTCCGCCATCTCCCGCACTGTCGCCCTTTTGGGAGGGCTCCGGCGACACCGACAGGTTAGCCGTTTGACACACATTCCATGACATTCGGGCAAAAAAATAGCAGGGGGAGGAGAGGATCCTCACACACCTGCTGCTGTTACCTGTGACGCCTGCGAGCCTTAACGGCGGGTGACGTAGGGATTCGGGTAGTTGAAGCCCTGGGTATAGAGAGATTGGGCAAACCAATAGGTTGAATTGCTGCCTGACATCATAAACTCCTGATTGCTTAACAAGTTACATACCTTAATGCGGGTTCACATCCTTGAACTGACACTCGGTTCCATGGAGGCGCACTTGCTTTGCTTCGGTTCCCTGGAGGCATTGATTGTCATCCTGACAAGTGGGCTGGCCACGGCGGCTAATTTACCACCCGGTGCCAAAAAGACAATATTTTTGTGACCAGCATCACATAACTGATGTTGTGCTGACACGAATAAGGCAGGCAGTGAAGTTCGCCATCCATGCTCCCTTTCCCAGCACAAGCAGAGCGTCATTTGCGCTGATCGCTCACATTTTTGCGTGATTGACTGTATTATCGTTATCCTCTTCCCCGGCCCGCAGAGTGGGGCCCGACATTTTCCATGCTGGTAAGGAGTCCCGACGTGGCACAGCTCAGTTCTCTGTCTCCCAAGTTGATTTGGCAATTCTTCGAGCAGATCTGCTCCATCCCCCACCCCTCCAAGCACGAAGCCCAGCTGAGCGCCTGGATCGTGGCGTGGGCCCAGGGAGAAGGCCTGGCGGTCAAGCAAGATGCCGTCGGCAACATCATCATCAAGAAACCGGCCACGCCGGGGATGGAAAACCGCAAGGCCGTGGTGCTGCAAGCCCACATCGACATGGTGCCCCAGGCCAACGCCGACACCCAGCACGACTTCACCACCGATCCCATCGATGCCTACATCGATGGCGAATGGGTCACCGCCCGTGGTACCACCCTGGGTGCCGACAACGGCATGGGCATGGCGGGTTGCCTGGCCGTGCTGGCCGACAAGACCATCAAGCACGGCCCGCTGGAAGTGCTGCTGACCACCGACGAGGAGACCGGCATGACCGGCGCCTTCGGTCTGGAAGCGGGCTGGCTGGAGGGCGAGATCCTGCTCAATACCGACTCCGAAGAGGATGGCGAGGTCTACATGGGCTGCGCCGGCGGGGTCGATGCCAATATCCGCTTCCCCCTGGAGCTGGTCGCTGCCACCGAGGGTGAAGGTTTCGAGCTGCAGGTCAAGGGCCTGCGCGGCGGCCACTCCGGGGTCGACATCCATCGCGGCCGCGGCAACGCCAACAAGCTGCTGGTCCGTCTGCTCAAGGCCGCCGAACCGCTGGGGGTGCGCCTTGGCGATCTCAGCGGCGGCACCCTGCGCAACGCCATCCCCCGCGAGGCCCGTGCCAGCCTGCTGGTGCCCGCCGCCAGCGTGGCTGACTTCAAGGCCCTGGTGGACCGCTACGCCGGCATCTATCAAAGCGAGCTGGCCGCCACCGAGGCCAACCTCACCGTGCTGCTCACCGCCCGGGAGAAACCGGCCCAGCTCATGAGCGAGTCCCTGCAAAGCCGCCTGCTGGATGCCCTGATGGCCTGCCCGAACGGGGTGATGCGCATGAGCGACGCCATCCCGGGCGTGACCGAGACCTCCACCAACCTGGGTGTCATCAAGACACTCGAGGGGGAAGTCTATGTGCAGTGCCTGATCCGCTCCCTCATCGATTCCGGTCGCGAGAACATCGAGCAGATGACCCGCTCCCTGTTCACCCTGGCCGGCGCCAGCTGCGAGTTCACAGGCGCCTACCCGGGCTGGGCACCGAACGTTGACTCACCGGTCATGGCGCTGGTACGCAACAGCTACCAGACCCTGTTTGGCGAGATGCCGAACGTCATGGTGATCCATGCAGGCCTCGAGTGCGGTCTGTTCAAGAGCGCCTACCCGGACTGGGACATGGTCTCCTTCGGCCCGACCATCCGTGGCGCCCACGCACCGGGGGAGAAGGTACACATCCCGGCGGTCGAGCGTTTCTGGCAACTGCTGGTTCACGTGCTGGAACATATCCCGGCCAAGTAAGCCAGCTCACGACCATACCGATGCCCCGCCCCGTGCGGGGCATCTTTTTTGTGCTCCCTCCTCGGCCACCTCTCTCATATCCCCGATTCCACGCGTGGCACTGGCTTGAAACCGTATCCATGAACAGGTCTGCATTTGAAAACCCTTTCCATGATTTATGTAAATTTACAACACAAAAAGTTGATCCAGCTCACATATGTCCCTAGGATCAGAACGTGACCAAGGTCACACAACCCATGAACCACAGAGAAACGAGGTCATCATATGTTCGAGAATCTGGCAGTGCTGTTCCACCTGAAGGGTGCAACCAGCAAGAAAGGTGCTGAAGAGAAAGACACTTATGCGCCTGCAACCCGCAATTACTACTTCCGTTATGGCGCCTGATATCGCCTGTCCGGAAGTTGAAATTAGCAACGTAATAAAACTACAAAACAACTCAGCAATCCACACAGCAGCCACCCCCATCGGGGCGCTGTCCTGCCCGGGCCAGAATTCCCACGGCCAAACCTGAACTCCAACCATGAAGATGGGGCCCGCAGGCCCCATTTTTTTATCCCGTTTCCGCCTCTATTGCGCCTTCTCGGTGCCACCTTGCAGCGATGCCGGTCGCGACGTGGCGGGCGCCGGCATCATATCGCCTTTCCCAACGGCACCGCCTCCTGCACGGGTAAGGGGAAGTGGCAGGCCACCTGATGCCCCTGCCCGCCGCACGCCTCAAGGGCGGGCGAGCGGGTGCGGCACAGATCCGTTGCATGGGGGCAGCGCTGGTGAAAGTGGCAGCCACTCGGCGGCGAGATGGGGGACGGCACATCTCCCGTCAGCAGGATACGCTGGCTGCGCCGCCGCGGATCCGGCACCGGAATGGCGGAGATGAGCGCCTGGGTATAGGGATGGCGCGGTGCCAGGTAGAGTGCCTGGGCCTCGGCCAGCTCGACGATCCGGCCCAGATACATCACCGCAATCCGGTCCGAGATGTGCTTGACCACCGACAGGTCATGGGCGATGAAGATGATGGCGAGGTTCATCTCCCGCTGCAGATTGAGCAGCAGGTTCACGATCTGGGACTGCACCGACACGTCGAGCGCCGACACCGCCTCGTCACACACCAGCAGCTTGGGCTTGAGGGCGATGGCGCGGGCGATGCCGATGCGCTGGCGCTGGCCGCCAGAGAACTCATGGGGATAGCGATCCACCGCGCTGCCGGGCAAGCCGACTTTCTCCAGCAGCTCCTGCACCCATGTCCGGCGCTGTTCGGCGTTGCCCTTGCCGTGGATGATGAAGGGCTCCTCCAGGATCTGCCCCACCGTGTGGCGGCTGTTGAGGGATTCTGCGGGATCCTGGAACACGATCTGCATCTCCTGACGCAGGGATCGCATCTCCTTGGGCGAGAGGTGGGTGATGTCACGCCCCTCGAAGGTGATGGAGCCGGCGCTCGGCTCGAACAGCTTGAGCAACGAACGCCCCAGGGTGGACTTGCCGCATCCCGACTCTCCCACCAGGCCAAGGGTCTCCCCCTGCTTGAGATCAAAGCTGATGCCATCCACCGCGTAGACGGTGTATTGCTTGCGCAAGAAACCGCCACCCATCTTGAAATGCTGCTTTAAATTGCTTACCGACAACAAGCTGGTCATGACTTCCATCCCCGACGATTCATGGCAGCAGACGACCTGGTCGCCTTCCCGCCGCCAGGCTGCCCTGCGACACCCCGTAACACCAGACCGTTCATAGGCTCACCTCCTTCCAGTGGTGGCAGGCCACCCCATGGCGTTCGCTCAACTGCTCGGTCACCGGTATGGTCTCCACGCAAAGGGGCGTGGCATGGGGGCAACGGTTGGAGAAACGGCACCCCGCCGGCATCTCGTGCAGGGCGGGCACCTGACCCTTGATGGTCTTGAGCAGGCTCTTTGGCACATCTTCCAGACGCGGGATCGAGGCCATCAGACCATGAGTATAGGGATGGCGCGGGTGGTCAAACAGTTCATAGATATCGGCCCGCTCCACCGCACGCCCGGCATACATCACCACCACCTCGTCGCACAGCTCCGCCACCACCCCGAGATCGTGGGTGATGAAGATGATGGCCATGCCGGTCT
This sequence comes from Aeromonas sp. QDB25, assembly GCF_027707725.1. NCBI lineage: Bacteria > Pseudomonadati > Pseudomonadota > Gammaproteobacteria > Aeromonadales > Aeromonadaceae > Aeromonas > Aeromonas sp. QDB25. Next base: position 17,043 of record NZ_JAPCIZ010000066.1, read on the forward strand.
GGGCTTGCAGCTCCTTCATCAGATCCAGGATCTGGGCCTGGATGGTCACATCGAGCGCCGTGGTCGGCTCGTCGCAGATGAGCAGGGCCGGTTCGCAGGCCAGCGCCATGGCGATCATCACCCGCTGGCGCATGCCGCCGGAAAGATTGTGGGGATAAGCCGCGAAACGCTGGGCAGGCTCGGGGATCCCCACCTTCTGCAACATGGCGATGGCGGCGTCACGGCGCTGGGCCTTGCTGTAATCGGGGCGGTGGAGGCGAAACACCTCCATCAGTTGATCGCCAACCGTCTGCACCGGGTTGAGGGCCGTCATGGGCTCCTGAAAGATCATGGAGATACGGTTGCCACGCACCTTGTACATCTGCTCCGGCGGCAGATTGAGCAGCTCCTCCCCCTGAAAGCGGATGGAGCCCGCCACCACCTGGCCGTGGGGCCTTGGCAGCAACCCCATGATGGCCAGCGAGGTGACGCTCTTGCCGCAGCCGGACTCGCCGACTATCCCCAGGGTCTTGCCCGGGGCGACCTGGAAGCTGACCCCGTCGAGCACCTTGATCTTGCCGTCGTCGACGGCGAACTCCACCTCGAGATCCCGCACCTCGAGGATGGGGGACAGAGACTGCCCCTCATGATCTCTGGTGCCGGGGGCGGCGGCCTGTGTGTTGGGCATGACTGCTGCTCCCTTCTGGGCCACATCAATGATGTGCATAGGTCTTGTCGATCAGGGTGATGGGGGCCAGCGCCTTGCCGTCAGCCTTGGCCTTCTGGGTCTCCTCCTTCACCTTGGGATCGATCCAGAGCAGGCCGCCACTGCTGTGGGGGTAGCCATCCATGGGCCAGTAGAGCAGATCCGGGGTGTTGCGGGTGGCGGGCACCTCCGGCAGCATCACATAGCGCCAGCTGCTGGCTCGCACGTAGTTGAGCTGAACGCCGGGCACGAAGATGGCGAGATCATAGATGCGCTGCTGGATCTGGTGGGAAAGCGCGGCCCGCTTGTCCATGTCGAACTCGACGTTGTAGGCGTCGATCAGGCTGTCGAGCGCTTTGTCAGCCACGTTGAACAGGTTGTTGGTCTGGGGCTTGTTGGCGTTGTCGGAGTGGAAGGACTCCCAGTATTGCGGATAGAGACCGCCGCCCCCCCAGCCAAGCCAGGCCGCCTCGTGTTTCTTCTCCAGCATCACCTTGAAGCCGGTGGCGCCATCCACCAGATTGAGCTCCAGATCCAGGCCCGCCTTCTTGGCCTCTTCCTTGAGCACGGTCAGCCGCTTGGAGTGCTCCTGGCTGGTGTAGGTGAGGGCCAGGGTGAGCCGCTCTCCCTTGTCGTTTTGCAGGATGCCGTCCGGTCCCTGCTTGCCGTAACCGCCCTTGGCGAAGTACTCCCGTGCCTTGGCGATGTCGTAGGCCCGCTCAGGGAGCGCGATGTCGGTGAAGGCCCCGAAGCCAGAGCCGAAGGTGGTAGCGCGGTCATAATCGCCGTGCAGCACCGTCTCTATCATCTTGTCGATGTTGAAGGCGTGCTGAATGCCGAGCCGCACGTTGAGATCCGCCAGCTTGGGATTGGCCACGTTGAGGTGAACCCCCTGTCCCCCCTGCTTGGTGTCGGTCATGGCCATCACCTTTTGCACGTATCCCTGCTTGTACTCCGGGGTGACCGCTTTCTCATGCCACCAGTTGGGCAGGATCATCTCGAAGGTGTCCAGCTCCCCCTTGAGGAAGTGGCGGAACGCGATGTTGTGGTCGCGGATCACCTGCACCTTGATGGTGTCGAGGTTGAACCTGTGCTGGTTGTAGCGATCGTCTTTTGCCCACCACTCCTTCTGCTTGCTGAAGGTGACGGACTTGCCCTTCTTCACGTCGCTCATCACGTAGGGGCCCGTGGTGGGTACCACGGCCCAGTTGTACTGCTTCACCCAGTTCGGGCCCATCTTGTAGTAGTGCTTGGGCTGGGGCCACAGTTCGGTGGTGTTGAGGAGATCGAGCTTGGCCTTGCGGCTGCCCGCCTTGACCAGGATGGTGTGGTCGTCAATCTTCTCCACCGCCACCACCTCGGTGGTGTAGTAGTTGTTGAACCAGGGGCCCTTGATGTCCTTGGAGCGCATCATCTCGTAGCCGAAGGTGTAGTCATCGGCGGTGACCGGCTTGCCGTCGGACCACTTGGCGCGCGGGTCGAGCCTGAAATAGACGGTCTGGCTGTCCGGTGCGATGGCCCAGGCATTCGCCAGGGCCGGAATGGGGTTGCCCGTGTTGGGATGGAAGCTGATGAGCCTCATCTGGTTGTCGAGGATGAAGGAACGGAACGAGCCGTTGGAATCCGGCCCCACGGTGCGAAACGTCAACGGGAAGCTGTCGACGAAGAGATTGAGGTTGCCGCCGGGCAGCGCCTTGGGAGAGGCGAACACGGGGTCGGTGTCGTTGGTCTCCCACGTCAGATCCGCGGGCAGGCTGGCCGCCCACACCCAGGATCCGTTCAACAGCAGAAAGAGAGCACCTGTCCATTTGATTTTATTGTTCATGTTTGACTTCCTGGTCATGCCCCTGCACTGGGGGCGTCTTCATTAAGGGTCCTGTCGATGTGCCCTGGCAAGGCGCCACCGCTCACTGATAACGGGTAAATTTGCGCGGATCGAACGCCTCCCGGATGGCCTCCCCGATGAAGGAGACCATGATGAGCACCAGACTCACCGCCGCCACCACCGAACTCACGATCCAGATGGCGTCGAGGTTGTTGATACCCTGGGAGAGCAGCTCCCCCCAGCTCGGGGTCGGCGGCGCCAGGCCAAAGCCCAGGTAGTCCAGCGCCGTCAGGGTGGAGATGTTGCCCACCACGGCAAACGGGGCCAGGGTGACGATCATCATCAGGGTATTGGGCAGAATGTGGTTGAAGATGATGCGCCTGGTGCTCGCCCCCTGGGCCCGCGCCGCCATCACGTAGTCCCGCGCCCGCTCCTTGTAGGTGAGGGTGCGCATGTACCAGGTGATCCCCATCCAGCCGAACAGCACGTTGATGCCGACGAACAGGCCGAAGTTCGGCTTGGCCAGGGAGACCAGGATCATGATGACGTAGAGGAAGGGCACCTGGGACCAGATCTCGATGAAACGCTGCATCAGGAGATCGAATCGACCGCCGAGGAACCCCATCATGCAGCCGATGCTGACCCCGATGACATAGCTCGCCACCAGCGCGATGAAGGCAAAGCCGATGGCGATGCGAAAGCCGTAGACCAGCCGTGCCAATACGTCGCGACCGCTGGTGTCGGTGCCGAGGAAGTGGCGCTCCACCAGGCTCGGGGCATAGGGCGGATAGGCCTCCTCCTTGAAGTCCTGCTCATAGGGGTTCCAGGGGACCAGGGGCAGCAACACCCAATCCCCCTTCCCTTCCTTCGCAAATTGGCTCTTGAGCTGGCGGTAGTTGGTCTCGTACTCGTAGTCGAGCCCGAAGTGCTGGCCCGGGATCACGTCCCCATAGGTGGGGAAATAGAGCTCCCCCTGATAGCTCACCGCCAGGGCCCGGCTGTTGACCAGCAATTCCGCCAGCAGAGAGATGACCACCAGGACCGAAAAGATGACAAAGGAGTAGTAGCCGCGCTTTATCGACTTGAAGCGCTTGAGTTTTTTCAGAGTTACCGGATTCAGGTTCATGCTCACTCTCCAAACCGCACGCGGGGATCGACCAGGGCAACGCAGATGTCGGAGACAATGTTGCCCACCAGCATCAGCATGGAGGTGATGGCCAGAATGCCCATGACGGTGGGGTAATCCCGCTCGACAATGGCCTCGTAACCGAGCAGGCCGATGCCGTCGATGTTGAAGATGGTCTCGATGAGGAAGGAGCCCCCGAAGAAGACGGTGAGCACCGACCCTAAGTGACTCGCGATGGGGATCAGGCTGTTGCGCATGGCGTGATCGGTCACCGCCTTGCGAAACGGCAACCCCTTGGCCACGGCGGTGCGCACGTAATCCGCCGACAGGTTCTCCATCAGGCTGTTCTTCATGGTCATGGTGAGGATGGCGAAATCCCCGATGGCGTAGGCGATGAGCGGCAGCAGGGCGTGGGCGAAGACGGTGCGGATCTGATCCCAGCTGCTCTCCATCCCGTCAAACTCGTCCCCCGGGAAGCCCCCCATGGGCAGCCACTCCAGATGGAACGCAAAGACGGTGATGAGGAAGATCCCCACCACGTAGGCGGGCAGCGCATAGGCCATGTAGATGAGCATGGAGCTCAGGGAATCGAAGCGGCTGTTGTGCCTGAGCGCCTTGGCCACCCCGAGCGGGATGGAGACGGCATAACTCAGCAGAAAGGTGGCGAGCCCGAAGAAGGCGGTCACCGGCAACCTCTCCTTGATGAGATCCCACACCGGCTCGTAATAACGGGTCGACTCCCCGAGATCCAGCACCGCCAGCTTCTGCAACCAGTCCCAGTAGGCGACCAGCATGGGCTTGTCGAGGCCGTAGAACGCCTTGAGCTCTTCAATTTGTTCGTCGGAGAGTGCCTGCGCCCCCTTGCTGCCACTGGAGCGGCCTGACTCGTTTTGCGAGACCTGCGCCTGCAGCAACATGCGCTCGACCGGGCCGCCCGGCACGAAGCGGGTGATGGTGAAGACGAGCAGGGTGATACCGAGAAACGTCGGGATGATCAAAAGCATCCGACGTAGGAAATACGACAGCATGGTGGAACCTCGTCCTTGTTGTTCTTTTATGGCCAGTCACATCCGGTGACGGGCCTATCCTTACCTGGCATTACTCACTGAATTGACTGGCATTGACAGACAATCCAGCTCGGTCACTGTAAAAGCTCTGCAACAAAAATCAAGTAGAACCCTGTCTGCGACCAGGAATGTCCCCCCGCAGCATATCCCGCGGATGATTTTTTCCAAAAAACCCAACTTCAATATAAAAAACTGCTACGCCTACCCGTCCAACTCGATTTTAATTATTAAAAAATTAATTACACAGGTGTTTTAATCCATACCAAGCAGAACAAAATCAACAAGTTAAGGATAAGTCGGGTTATTTTCTCATTTACCTATAAAAGAAGAGGGATAGCCGCCCCCACCCTCCGTTCCCCGGAAAAGGCTCTCGCCACAAAAGCAGATGAAAATACTGCAAAAAACCGTTTTCTCGATATCGACACTGGAGTGACAAGCGACTTATCGATAAGTTCAAAAATAATCAATAAAATTGTAAAAATCGAACTTAACAACATCTTTACATAAGTTGACGCGGCATTTACGGAATAAAACGCCAAAAATATGGTTCATCGCGGCTTTCCGGGGAAGGCCGCCTTGATTTTCAGAAAAAAGTATTCTGAGTCCCTAAATCCATATGCCATGCGCTTTATCACTTTGATCTTGTTGTTCAC